>JAITTC010000044.1 GCA_031287285.1 Christensenellaceae bacterium | reverse complement strand
TCACACAGCATCCCCGTTTGCCCTCCTTATTGGGCGTTTCGCCCTCTTTTTTGCCTTGACGCGCTGCCATTTACCCTATTGGTGGTTCTGCAAAAGCTGCAGCGCGCTCTTGAGCTGCCGCGCCCTGATCCTTTCGCCCGCTTCGCCCGGCAGAAACTCCTCTGCCAGCATGCTTTGCACCAAAGCCGCCTCCCTTGCGTTCAGCAGCCCGGCTCGAAGCAGCCCAAGCAGCAGCGCCGCGCTTTCTTCCGCCTTGAGCCTATCGCTCATGCCATCGGCCAGCGCCTTGAGCTTCGAAGCCTTATCCATATCGATGCGAACGATGCGGATATAGCCGCCGCCGCCCCTGCGGCTCTCGATCCTGTAGCCGTGGTCCGCGGTGAAGCGCGTCGCCAGCACATAGTTGATTTGCGACGGCGCACAGCGGAACTGAGCCGCCAGCTCGTTTCGCTGCAGGTCGAGAACCTCGCCCTGCGCGCGCAGGAGCTCCTTGATGAAGCGCTCGATGCTGTCGCTGATCCCGCCCGTCATGCCGTCACCCCCTTCTGACTTTGACTATCTTTGACTACCATAGTATACCCTGTTCGCTCCTCAAATGCAACAAGGCGGCAAAGATTTTTTGATCCTTGCCGCCTGCGCATTTTCGCTCGGCGCTTGGTTTTTTAAATGACGTAGTCGGCGGCGGCGCCGACGGCGTTTAGATCAAACGGCGTTTCTTGGTAGACGTAGTAATTCAGCCAGTTTGCAAAGAGCAGATTCGCGTGCGAGCGCCAGGTCACCAAGGGCTCTTGCGACGGGTCGTCATTCGGGAAATAATGCCTGGGCACCGGCATCGCGAGGCCCTTTGCATGGTCGCGCTCATATTCCTTTTTCAGCGTATCCGCATCGTATTCGCTATGGCCGGTGACGAAGACCTGCTTTCCATCTTTTGAAACGACGAGATACACCCCGGCCTCCTCTGAAACGCTGAGGATTTTCAGGTCGTTGATTTTTTCGATATCGCTTTGACGCAGCTCGGTGTGCCTGGAATGCGGCGCGTTGAAAACATCGTCAAAGCCGCGCAGCAGGGGAGCGCGGCGATCGAGCACCTTGTGGGGGAACACGCCGTGCATCTTCCTTTCGAGCGGGTATTTGGGCACGCCGTAGCGGTAATACAGCCCCGCCTGCGCTGCCCAGCAAATATAGAGCGTAGAAAAAACGTGCTTTTGCGCCCAGTCCATGATGGTGGTCAGCTCTTCCCAATAGGTTACGTTTTCGTATTCGAGCTGCTCCACCGGAGCGCCCGTGATGATGAGCCCATCGAACTTTCGATGTTTGACCTCGTCAAAGGTCTTATAAAAGGCCGAAAGATGCTCGCGCGAGGTGTTTTTAGAAACGTGGGTGGCCGTGTGCAGAAAGACGACCTCGACCTGGAGCGGCGTGTTGCCGATCACGCGCAAAAGCTGCGTTTCGGTGACTTCCTTGGTGGGCATCAGATTCAAAACCGCGATATAGAGGGGGCGAATATCCTGCGTATCGGCCCTGGACGAGGTCATCACGAAGATGTTTTCGTTTTGCAAGATCTCCTTGGCGGGCAGGTTATCTTGAACCTTAACGGGCATGGCGGCATCTTCCCTTCGGGCGCGTTTGCGCGGCATGATTTGCGTTACGGCTATCATAACGTCAAAGCCCGCCGCCGTCAACTTCCTTGATTCCGCGGACCTGGCCTGCTTTTGGCGAAAAACCCAGCGATTTGAATGAAAAACGCGAAAGGCGGCCCGCAATTGCTTGCCAAGCCCGCGTTTTTCGTCTATACTAGGTTCCAGCTCTGCGGAGGAAGTCCGCAAAGGCATACCCCCACATAAACCCCCCGAATGTTCATCATTCGATTCGCAAGGAGGAACAAAAACGACCATGAAAAAGCCAATGATGATCGCCTTGGCAGCTTCTCTGCTGCTCGCGCTCACAGCCTGCGGCCCCACCGGCCCTGCAGCTGAGCTGGTGACCGAGGACCCCACTGCAAGCCCGGAAGTGACGGCCACGGCGGAAGCGTCCGCCTCCCCTTCGCTGGAACCCACCCCGTCGCCCGCAGCTTCAGACGGCGACAAGGAAACCGTTACCACTTATGCCCCTTCCGACGCGGGCTTTGACGATCTCTATTCCCAGGCAGACATCGTGGTTCTTGGCACCGTGATGGACGAGGGCAAGGAATGGAACCAGATCCGCGATTTGAACGACCTTTCGAAAGAGAGCACCGAGATCTTCGAAATGGACATGTCCTATAAGTTCCAGGTCGACGAGTGCTTAAAGGGCAGCTACAAAAAGGGCGATACCATCCAATATAACCTCTATTACCGCTCTAAGGGCAGGAACGATAAGGACTTCACCATGATTTCCACCTTCCTTGCGCCGGTGAAGGGCAACCAGTACCTGATCTTCGTCAAGCGCGACCCGAGCTTTGACAACATCTACTATAGCGACGTGGAACCCCATTGCTTCGAGCTGAAGAGCGACAAGAAGATCTACCTCTACATCAACGATAAAAAACTCGAGGGTTGGGGCGGCCAGGCCATGGCGGCGGGCATCGAATACGGCTCCGCCAAGGCGGAAATGGGCGTGGGCGCCGCAGCGGCTTCGCCTTCCGCTTCCGCGGCGGCCACGAAGAAGCCCTAATCCCTTAAAAATCCATTTAAAAACCACCGCCGGGAAGTTCCCGGCGGCGGTTTTTTTGTGCGCGGCGGCGGCTTTGGCTTACTTCATCGTTTCCCCCTCAATTCTTTTGATGGCTTCCACCTTCTCGGTCGAGCTGCCATCCTGAAAGGTCAGCGAAATCCACTCGCCCACGATCTTCTTGGCCAGTTCCGGCCCCACGACGCGCTCGCCCATGCAGAGGAGGTTCGCGTCGTTTGAAAGGATCGAGCGCTCGGCTGAGTACGCGTCGTGGCAGACGGCAGCCCGAACGCCCCTGAACTTGTTGGCGGTCATGCACATGCCAAGCCCTGTGCCGCAAAGCAAAATCCCGCGCCGCGCGAAATTTTCGACCTGCATCTTCTCGCAGAGCCTGCGGGCGATTTCCGGGTAGAGGGTTAGATCACCAGGGCCCTCGCAGCCAATGTCCTCCACTTCGCAGCCCTGCGCCGCCAAAAAGGCGCTGATCGTCTTTTTGAGGTTCGTGGCCGCGTTATCGCAGCCGATTAAGATGCTCTTTCCCATCGCTGTTCTTCCTTTCGTGTTTGCCCAAAAACTTAGGCCTTGATTTTCGATAGCGCTTCGGCCTCCCGGGCGATGGCGCGCAGCGCCTTGACCGCGCCGTTTTCATCGCGCCCGAAGAGATCGTGCAGCCGGCTATACTGCATATAGAGCTTTTCATAGAGCCTGCGGTTCCGCGCGATTGGCAGGTACTCCGCGATCGGCGGCCTTACCATGGCCCTCATGGCGGCCAGAAGGTCTTCATGCTCGCCGGAGGCGACCGAGGCAAAAATCGCGGAGCCCAGCGCCCCGCCCTGCTTCGTTTCGGCCACGCGCAGCGGCAGGCCGCAGACGTCCGCGTAGATCTGCATCATCATCGGGTCCTTTTGGGCGATGCCGCCCGAAGCGATCAATTCGCTTACCGCGACGCCGTGCGCGCGGTAGTTTTCGATGATCTTCCTCGTGCCAAAAGCCGTGCTCTCAATCAGGGCGCGGTAGATCTCTTCCGGCCTCGTGTGCAGGGTTAGCCCGAAGAGCACGCCGCTTAAATCCCCGTCGATGAGCACGGATCGGTTTCCGTTCCACCAATCCAGCGCCAAAAGCCCGCTTTCCCCCGGGAGCAGCTTCTGGGCGCGCTCGCGCAGCAGCGCGTGGGGGCTGCGCTTTCGGCTTTCAGCCTCCCTTAGAACCTCGCCCGGCAGGCAGTTTTGAAGGAACCACGAAAACGCGTCGCCCACGCAGCTTTGGCCAGCCTCAAAGCCGTAAAAGCCCGGCACCATGCCGTCTTTCACCGCGCCGCAGATGCCGGGCACCTCCTTTGGCTCGTCGCCCAGCACCAGATGGCAGGTCGATGTGCCCATCACGAGCAAAAGCCTGCCAGTTTCCGCAATGCCGGCCGCCGCCATGCCCACGTGCGCATCAAGCACCGCCGCGGCCACCGGCGTGCCGGGCAGCAGGCCTGAAATCGCGGCGCCGCGCTCATTGATTTGCCCGATTTGGCTGCCCAGAGGCAGCACCGGCCCCTTCAGCTTGCCTTCTATGGCTTCAAAGCCCGGGTTTAGAGCGCCGAAGAACTCGCTCGAGGGGTACTCGCCATCCCAGAGGGCACGGTAGCCCGCCATGCAGGCATTGCGGCTGAGATTGCCGGTCAGCATGAAGGTCATCCAATCCCCAGCCTCTAAAAAGAGCCCCGCGGCCGCGTAGATCTCAGGGTCTTCCTCCAAGACCTGCAGGGCCTTTGGGAAGAGGCATTCGGGCGATACCCGGCCGCCGCGAAGGGGCAGCCAGGGCTCGCCGCGCTCTAGGGCGAGGGCGGTCATCCGGTCTGCCTGGGGCTGGGCGGCATGGTGCTTCCATAGCTTTGGGTAGGCATGGGGCCTGCCCCGCCATTCCTCCTTTAAGCAAAGCGGCACGCCGCTGTCATCCGCCGCGACCACGGTGCAGGAGGTAAAGTCGATCCCAAGCCCCACGACGTTGCGCGGCGAAAGCCGCGCGCTTTTGAGCGCCCCGGAGATTGCCCCGCGCAGGGCGAAAAGGTAATCGCTCGGATGCTGCAGCGCCCAATCGGCGGGCAAAGGGCAGCCGCCCGGCAGTTCGCGATCCAGCACGCCGTGGGGGTAGTCGCAAGAGGATTCGCCCAAAACCCCGCCATCCTTAGCGGAAACCAGAACCGCTCTGGCCGAGAGCGTGCCAAAATCCACGCCCAGCAAAACGCCCATGGTATCGCCTCGCCTCTTCTTTATATTTTTCCGTAAATGCGATCTGCCATCGCGGAAGCGATCTCCTCCATCCTTCCCTTTTCAACTGCGAGCTGCAAAATCGAATAGCGCTTGCGAATCGTGTAGGCCTCGTGCAGGCTGCGCTGGAACAATTCCCTGCTGATGTGCACATCCTTGGGCGAAACCGGCGCGTCCACGGCCAAAAGCAGCCGCTCACACTCCGCGCTGGAGGGGGCGAGGGCAAGCGCTTCGGCCGGAATTTCCTCCTTCAAGAGCTCAAAGAGCTCGGCCGCCACCGGCGTGGCGACCCCGACCTTGATGCCGTGCAGCTCGGCGAACTGGCCGCGCTTTTGAAAGTCCATCTCCCAGTGGTGCGACAGCATGTGCTCCGCGCCGGAAGCAGGGCGCGAAACCCCAACGAGCGACATCGCCACGCCCGTGAGCACCAGCGCCTGAATTAAGTAGTCGATACCCTCGTCGCGCCGCTCGCGGATGGCATCCACGTTTTGGATTACGGCATCCAACGCCTTTTGCACGAGTTTTACGCAGCTTTCGCAGTAGTATTCG
The DNA here is from genome assembly GCA_031287285.1 of Christensenellaceae bacterium. GTDB lineage: Bacteria > Bacillota > Clostridia > Christensenellales > UBA1750 > JAITGM01. The sequence goes on along the minus strand of JAITTC010000044.1, from coordinate 3,902 downwards.
CCGGTCAATTCCTTAGAAAGGCGCCAATCGGCAAGGGCTGTGAGCTTGCCCAAAACATCGCCGAAACCCGCCTGCAAAAGGCGCGGCGGCGCGTTTTTAAGGATTTCCGCATCGGCGATCACGGCAAAGGGCAGCGTCGACGGGTAAGAAATCTTCCTGCCCGCGTTGGTCAGGGCGGAACTGTCTGACACGTAGCCATCCATCGAGGGGGCCGTGCAGACGATGATGTGCGGCCGGCCCGTCTTGCGCGAGATGAACTTGCCAAGGTCATTGATCGTGCCAGAGCCCACGCCCAGGATGAGCTCCGCGTCGCCCATCTCCATCAGGAGGCGGCCAAGCGCGCTTTCATCGGGAATTAAGGCCTCATTTTCGCTTGTTTGGAACCAGAACCCGTCAAAATCATGGCCGGCCTCCGCGAGCAGCTTTAAGACCCTTTCGCCGGCTGCCTGAAAGGTGTTGCTGTCGCCAAAGACGAAGAGCTTTTTGCCCAAAAAGGGCTTTAGCACATCGGGAAGCTCGAGCAAAGCGCCGGGGCCGATGTGCAGGTGCCGGATGGGGAAGCTGTGGCGGCGGCCGCAGCTGCAGTCAAACTCAATGCCCGCCATTTCGTTGATGTGCAGGTTCAAAATCTCGTCCAAAGGCAAAGCCTCCTCGCGCTGTTTTGCTCCATTGTATCAAAAAAAGTGCCGAAAGCAAAGCCGGCATGGTAAAAAGCGAAAACTCCCCCAGGCAGCGCCCAGGGGAGTTCTTGGCTTGTTTTATTGCTCGATGTCGATGCGGCGGCGGCCCGGGCGCTCTTCACCCTCGAGCTTGGGCAGCGTTACGCGCAGGATCCCGTCCTTATAGGCAGCTTTGATGCCCTTTTCGTCGATGCCCTCGAGCGAGAAGTCGCGCTGGAAGCGACCAAAGCGCCGCTCGGCGTAGAGGTAGCCGCCCTTCTCTTTCCGTTCCTCCCGGTCAAGGCTGGCCGAGATGCTGAGCACGTTCTGCTCGATGGCCAGGTCGATCTTTTCCTGTTCCATGCCCGGCAATTCGGCTTCCAGCAGGTAGGAACTGCCTTCGTCCTTCACATCGACGCGGAAGCCCATCTGCGCGGGCTGCATCGAGGTTTCAAAGAAGGGAAAGGGGCTCAAAAAGCTGCCAAACAGGGAACGATTGGGGCGAAGGCCCCTTTGCCCGTGGAATTGTACCAGGTTGCTCATCGTGATTTCCTCCTTGAAATTCATCGTTTGTGCTTGGGGAGGCGTCTCGCTCCCGCTCTTTGACCTTAGTTTACTTTCAAGGTCTAAATAAGTCAAAGTAATTATAAGTCAAAGAATGGTCAAAATCAGGATTGGGGGTCGCACTCGCTCGTATTTCCTTTGATTTGCTCCTCGTAGCGCTCTTTTTTCCTCTTTTTTGTGGGCAAGCGAGCCAAATCCCTGCTATAATGGCCTGGAAGATCAAAAGGAGGAAGGACGATGGATCTGCCCCCTTATGTTGCCCTTGCGCTGAGCGCCTTGAATGAGGCCGGATTTTCGGCCTATGTGGTGGGCGGCTGCGTGCGGGACTTTCTCATGGGCATGCCGCCCCGCGACTATGACATCGCGACCGCAGCACGCCCGGAGCAAAGCACGGAAGCGCTGAAGGCAGCCGGCTTTGCCGTGCACCCGACGGGCCTCCAGCATGGCACGGTCACGGCGGTTTGGCGGGGAACCCCCATGGAGGTAACGACCTTCCGCTCGGAGGGCGGCTACACAGACCACCGCCATCCGGATTCCGTGCGCTTTGAAGAGCGGATCGAAGAAGACCTTGCGCGCCGTGATTTTTGCTGCAACGCCATCGCCTACCACCCTAAGATAGGCTTCATCGACCCCTTTCATGGCCGGGAAGACATAAAAAATCGGCGCATTCGATGCGTGGGCGAGGCCTCCCGCCGCCTTGAGGAAGATGCGCTGCGCATCTTGCGGGCGCTGCGCTTTTCTGCCACGCTGGGCTTTCAGATCGAGGAAGAAACGAAAAAGGCCATTTTGCAAAGGAGGGACGAGCTGAAACTCATCGCGGCGGAGCGCTGCCAGGCGGAGCTCTCGCGCCTGCTGCTGGGGAGACACGCGCGGGAAATCCTGCTCGGCTACCCCGAGGTCTTTGCGGTGCTCCTGCCCGAGATTCTGCCGGCGCTGCGCTTTGACCAGCGCAGCCCGCACCACCGCCTGGACGTATTTGCCCACAGCTGCCTGGCGCTTTCCCTCGCGCCGCAAAAGCTCTGCCTGCGCCTGGCGCTTCTGCTGCACGACCTTGCAAAGCCCCTTTGCTTCGCGCTTGGCGAGGATGGTTTCGGGCATTTTTACGGCCACGGCGAACGAGGCGCGGAACTTGCCCGGCAGATCCTCCACCGCTTGCGCTTTGACGCAAAAACCATCTCGCGCGTTACAGCTTTGGTGCGCTGGCACGATCGCTCGCTGCCCGAAACGGCCTCCGGCGTCAAGCGCTGGCTGGGCAAGCTGGGCGAAGAGGGTTTTCTTGACCTTCTTTTGTTCAAACGCGCCGATGTTCTAGCCCAAAGCGAGGTTGGCCGCGACGAAAAGCTGGCCAGGATTGGCGCTTGCGAGGGGCAGATTGCTGCGATTCGCGAAACCGGGCAGTGCTACAGCCTCAAGACCTTGGCCGTAAGCGGTAGCGATCTGATCCGCGCCGGCTTTGCGCCAGGCCCCGGGCTTGGGCGAATGCTAAGTTCGCTTTTGGATTACGCCATCGAAAACCCAGACGAAAACACGAAGGAAGCCCTCCTTCGCCGCGCAAAGGAGCAAAGCAATGGCTAAAACGGCTTTTGAATCCCTGAAAGAGGCGCTCGATCTGCTCGAAAACGCCGCGCCGCTGAACTTTGACTGCGGGAAGCTTTGCGATCAGGCTTGCTGTAAGGATGATGGCGGCGACGAGCCAAACGGGATGCTGCTCTTCCCCGGCGAAGCTGCGCTCTACGCCCACCAGGGCAGCTGGATGGAGCTCTACGACTCGGAACTCCTCTTTGAGGGCGAGCCCGTGAAGCTGCTCGTCTGCCATCTGCCATGCCCGCGCGCGCTGCGCCCTCTGAGCTGCCGGATCTTCCCCCTCTTCCCCTTTTTGAAGGGCGATGAAATAAAGCCAGGGATGGACCTTCGCGCCTCCGCGCTCTGCCCCCTTTACCAAAGCGGTGAAATCGGGCTTTCGCGCGAATTTACCGCCCTTGTAGGGCAGGCGGGGCTGGCGCTTTTGCAAAACGAAAAGCAGAAGGCCTTCCTGCGAATGCTCAGCGCCCACATCGGCGAGTATTGGTTCCTTTAAATCAAGAAAAAAGCCTTCGCCGGCTTTCGCCGATCCGGCTTAAACAGGGCGCTTTTATGAAAATAGGGCCCTTGCGGCCAAGCGGCGGCCGCAAAAAGCCCTTAGGCGAAACCTCTAATCCTACGCCACGGGGATGATCTTGATGTTAGCTGCGTCCTGCCCGCTCTCGCGCAGCGCAACCTCAAGGATCTTATCGTTGTCGATTTCGCTGAGCCTTTCGCTGCGCACGATGATGGTCACGCTTCCCTCTTGAATGAAGGCTGCCGCATCCTCAAAGCCCTTGGCGATCAGCGTCTTTTCGATGCCCCTTTCCTGCTCATAGAACCTCGTAAGCTCGACCTTGCGCTTGTCTGCCTCGCGAACGGAGTCGCCCGGCGCGTTTTCGCGCTGCACGATGGAATTGAGCAGTTCGATCTCATCCTGCCGGGCGCGCTCGCGCTGCGCCCTGAAGTCCTTAAAGAAGTCGCCTGACGAACCCGCGGCTTCCGCCTGCGCGTTTGGGTTTTCGGCCCCTGCGGCAACCGCGGGGGACTGGCTCTGCGGGATGTAGACCGCCTCATCCTTCAGATTCATCCAGCGCGCAACGCCCAGCGCGCCGGTGA
>JAITTC010000023.1 GCA_031287285.1 Christensenellaceae bacterium | reverse complement strand
TACCGTTCCGCCACGGGTTTCTTTCTCCTGCGAGAGGGTCTTTTTCGCGGCGGCCTGTAGGCAGTCTTTTGCTGCCCTTTACGGTGTCTTTTCCTTATGAAAGCGCCGTTTTCGCAGGGGCTAGATCCGCTGGCGGCGGCGCTATCGCCTTTGTGAGAAAGGCCAAAGCCTTGCGATTGCGAATGTGGGCCGCGCTGGCCGCCCATGCCCGCCCAATCAGGGCGGCTTCTGGCTTTTGGGCTAGCCCTCCTGCGCCGCGAACAAGCCCCCCCCTTCCGCGTCGATCGCGACGATCACGGGGAAGTCCTCAACCGTCAGCTTTCGGATGGCCTCCGTGCCCAAGTCCTCAAAGCAGACGGGCTCCACGGCCTTCACGCGCATGGCCAGCAGCGCGCCGGCCCCGCCGGTCGCCGCGAAATAGACGCTGCCGCTTTCCTTCATGGCCGCGACGACCTCGCAGCTTCGCGGGCCCTTGCCCACCATCACGTTGTGCCCCTGGCGCAAAAGCGCGGGGGCGTAGGCGTCCATGCGGGCGGAGGTCGTCGGCCCGCAGGAGCCGATGGGCAGCCCTTCCGGCGCGGGGCTTGGGCCTGCGTAATAGATCGCGGCGCCGCGAAGATCGAAGGGCAGGGGCTCATCATCGTTTAAAAGCTTAACAAGGCGCTGATGCGCGGCATCTCGCGCGGTGTAGAGAAAGCCCGAGAGCAGAACAGCGTCCCCCGCGCGCAATTTGGCCAGGTCCTCGCGGGAAGCCGGCAGCTTAAGCTGAATCATGGCCGTTTTTCCCCCTTTAAATCGTCGTTTCGCGGTGGCGCGAGGCGTGGCACTGCATGTTGACCATCACCGGCAGCCCGGCGATGTGCGTGGGCAGCTCCGCGATGTGCACGGCCAGCGCCGTCGTGCCGCCGCCAAGGCCCATCGGGCCGATTCCAAGGGCGTTGATGCGCGCGAGCACTTCCTCTTCCATCCTCGCTAGGCGGGGGTCCTCGGCCTTTTGGCCGAGGGGGCGCAGCAGCATCCGCTTGGCCAGAAGGGCGCAGCTTTCGGCGGTGCCGCCGATGCCCACGCCGAGGATCACGGGCGGGCAGGGCTTGCCCCCTGCGATGCGCATGGTCTCTACGATGAAGTCCTTGACGCCCTCCTCGCCATCCGATGGGTTGAGCATCTTCAGGCGCGACATGTTCTCGCTGCCAAAGCCCTTGGGCGCGACGCTCAGATGCACCAAATCGCCGGGCACGAGGCGCAGATGCAGCACGGCCGGGGTGTTATCCTTCGTGTTTTGGCGGGTCAGCGGCGTGAGCGATGAGGCGCGTAGCCTGCCCTCGAGGCAGGCCCTGCGAACGCCGGCGTCGACCGCTTCGTTTAAGTCGCCGCCCACCAGGTGCACATCCTGGCCAAGATCTAAAAACACCACGCAAAGCCCGGTATCCTGGCAGGTTGGCAGCCCGTTTTCGGCTGCCAGGTCCATGTTTTGCAGGATCTGCGATAAAACCTCCCGCGCCACGGGCTTATTTTCTTTCGCGCGCACGGCTTGGACCGCGGCGCGAAGATCGTCGGAAGCGTAAAGGCAGGCCTCGATATAAAGATCGCGCACGGCCTGCTCGATGAGCGCAACGTCGATCTCGCGCGTCATGCCTTCGGCCTCGCGGGCGCGGCGCCGCTTGAAACCGCGGCCTGAGCGACCGCTTTGGCCACGGCCGGGGCCACGCGCGGGTCAAGAGCCGCGGGAAGGATGTGGTTTTCGCCCAGTTCCTCGTCTGCAACCAGGGACGAGAGCGCTTGAACCGCCGCAAACTTCATCGCATCGTTGATCTCTCGCGCGCCGGAGTCCAAAGCGCCGCGGAAGAGCCCCGGGAAGGCCAGGCAGTTGTTGACCTGGTTGGGGAAGTCGCTGCGGCCCGTGCCCATCACGCGCACGCCCGCCCGCTTGGCCAGATCTGGCATGATTTCGGGGGTTGGGTTGGCCATGGCGAAGACGATCGCATCCGCATTCATGGCGGATGCCATCTCGGGGCTGACGATGCCCGGCGCGGAAACGCCGATGAACACGTCGGCGCCGCGCAGGGCGTCCGCCAGGCTGCCCTTGCGCCCTTCCGGGTTGTGGCGGGCCGCGAGGGCGTCCTTCATGAAGTGGCTCTTTTCCTCGCCCACGTTCAGGATGCCGTTGATGTCGCAGGGGATGATCTTCCCGGCGCCCAGCTTTTCGAGCAGGATGCAGATGGCGGAGCCCGCCGCGCCGATGCCGTTGACCACGATGCTGACCTGGTCAAGGCTCTTGCCCACGACCTTTAGGGCGTTGATCAGGCCTGCCGCCACGATGATGGCCGTGCCGTGCTGGTCGTCGTGAAAGACCGGGATCGAGAGCCTTTCCTTCAGGCGATCCTCCACCAGGAAGCAGCGCGGCGCGGAGATGTCTTCCAGGTTGATGCCGCCAAAGACCGGCTCCAGCCGCGCCACGGTTTCGACGATCTCGTCCACATCCTGGGTGTTCAGGCAGATGGGGAAGGCGTCTACGCCCGCGAAGCGGCGGAACAGCACCGCCTTGCCTTCCATCACGGGGATCGACGCCTCCGCGCCGATGTTGCCAAGCCCCAAAACCGCAGAACCATCGGAAACCACGGCCACCAGGTTGCCCTTTGCGGTGTAGGTATAGACTTGGGCTGGGTCCTTATGGATTTCCCTGCAGGGCTCGGCCACGCCGGGGGTGTAGGCGATCGCCAGATCATCCTGGTTTTCAAGCGGCAGCTTGCTTTCGATCTTGATCTTGCCTCGCGCCGCCGCGTGGCGGGCGAGCGCTTCCTTTGCGTAATCCATGGCTGTTGCACATCCTCGCTATCGTTCAAATTGATCTTTGCGAATGGTTTTCGGCCGCGCGCCCCGTCCGCGGCCTGCCTTGGGCCTAGTATAGCATAACTCTTGGGCCTTGGGGTACGCCCTGCCGCGATGCGCCCCGCCTTTCATCAAAAAAGAAGCGCCCGGGCTTTAGCCCAGGCGCTTTTTGCTACTCGGATGCGTAGCTCGGGGCCGGGGGCCGCAGGATCCCGTCGAACCTGCCCTTATCCAGCACGATGTAGTGATCGATAAAGGGGCGCAGGCGCGTGACGGACTGCCCCTCGACCACGGCGACCACGACGAGCTTGCCGATGGTGCGCAGGGTTTTATAGATGGGGAGGTAATCCGAGTCGCCGCTCATGAAGATGGCGACGTCGTAGGCGTTATTGAAGGCCTTGGTGATCGATTCCACCGCGATATTGATGTCGGTTCCTTTTTCTTCCTTGTAATAGCTGCGCCTGTCGTTAATATCCATTTCCACGCCGGGGACCGTCGGCCTGGCGATGAATTCACCCTCGATCACGTCGAAATAGAACTGGTTTTGAAGGCCCTTGACCCAGTTATAATGGCGCATGGACGCTTCGTCCTGCTGGAGGAAGGC
>JAITTC010000234.1 GCA_031287285.1 Christensenellaceae bacterium | reverse complement strand
GATATCGCCTTTGTGAGCTCCCTCGCCTTAGAATACGCGGTATCCGCAGACGAAGTGTGAGGTCCAGTACGACGAAGAAGTAATGCCGCTGGTCGTGCGCACCTTGCCTTGGCCTGAGGAGGCATCGATCATCTTGCCGCCGCCCATGTAGATGCCCACATGACCCTGGAAGGAGATGATATCTCCGCGCTTTAAATCGCTCATCGAGGAGATGCGCTGAAAGCGATCGGTATTTTGCCAAGATGCGCTGGTCATATAGCCGATCTTCACGCCCGCCTGATTCAAGCAGTAATAGACGAAGCCCGAGCAGTCGAAGGTATTGGGTCCCTTCGAAGCAAAGACGTATTTGCTTCCGAGCTTGGATTCAGCGACCGAGATCAGCTTATCGACGCCCGAACTGCTGGAAGATCCACTGGAAGAGCCGCTAGAAGAACCACCGGAGGAGCCGCCAGAAGAGCCGCTTGCCGGTTTTTTAGCGGAAGAGGAGGTCAGCTTGGCCATGGTCACCCGCCCGACCACGCCGTCTGCCCCAAGGCCATTGCGCTTTTGGAAGGCTTTTACGGCATCCTGCGTGATTTCGCCGAAATAGCCCGTCACGTTCTTGCTGTAACCGAGTTCCTTCAGGCGCTTTTGCACGTTTTCAACGTCGTTGCCCTTCATGCCAAGCTGCAGCGCGTTGGGGGCCGCGCCAGAAGACTTTAACGTCTTAATCGTGGTGTAGCCCAGGTAGCCGTCGGGGATCAAACCGTTGAGCTCTTGGAAGCGCTTCACGGCGGCCGTGGTATCGGCGCCGTAATTGCCGTCGGGCGTGGTCGTCAAATAGCCGAGCTTGTTGAGCAAGGTCTGGTAGCTCTTAACCTCGTCGTTCTTTTCGCCAAATTTATGATAATTGGCCTTTGCGTGATCGGAATACAGCGCCTCACGGGTTTTTGCGCCGACCTTGCCATCGTCCGTCAGCCCGTTGAGCAGCTGAAAGCGCTTCACGGCACTTTCGGTCGCTTCGCCGAAGTGACCGGTCACATCGTCCATAAAGCCAAGCTCGCGCAGGCGGCCCTGCAGCTCGCTCACATCGGTGCCATCCGCGCCGAGAAAGACGGTGTACTTCGTCGCCTGGTCGCTCATCAGCAATGTATAGGTTTCCATGCCGATCTTTCCATCCTCGGCCAGGTTATGCTGGCGCTGAAAGTGCCGAATGGCCTCTTCCGTCATCGGCCCGAAGGAGGAAATGGGCTCGTCCGCTTCCATATAGCCAAGCTCCATGAGCCTGGCTTGGATCTCGATGATGATGGGGGCGTCGAGGCCCTTTTGAAGCACCATGTTGGAAGGATGGGGCTCCGGGGTCGGGGAGGGCGACGGCGTGGGGCTGGGCTCCGGCGTGGGCGACGGCGTGGCTTCAAGGGGAGCCTCGCCCGAGAGGGTGGAATAGCCTTGCGGCATGGCTGCGGTGTCGCGATCCCTGCTGCCATTCACGGCCAAAACCGTGATGGGAACCGTAACGAGCAGAACAAACCCCAGCCCCAGGGCAACCAGCGCCTTGGGCTGAAGCCATTTTTCAAAGGCGGGGAAGCGCGCCAGGAGCTTTTCGCGAAAGCTCCTTGGCTGCAGCCGCCTGCGCCGCCTATAAGGCCTTTGGTTGATCGGGCCGTTATCGTTATGGCTGGTGTTGGGCACTTTTGAAAACTCCTTCAGTTCGTCTTTTTGTTATGGAAAGTATAGCGCTGCCGGCTTTTTAAAGTCAATCGCCGAGGGGAAATCGAAACAAAGCGCTAACATCTTAGCGGGGAGCTAAAACTCCCCCTTTTTAGATGAACGCGGCAGGCGCTGATCCTGTTGCGGGGGCTTGACTTCCTGCCTTTTGCGGATATGCTAAAGATAGCCGCAAGGAGGAGGGAAGAGCGTGGAACAAAAGCGCTTCAAAAAGAGAGATGAGGGCTTCATCTGCCAAAACTGCGGGGCCGAGGTTCTGCCTTTGGGCGAGAGCTCGCGCAACCACTGCCCGCGCTGCCTCTACTCCCTTCATGTGGACGATAACCCCGGCGACAGGCAAAACCCCTGCGGCGGCAAGATGGCCCCGGTGGCTGCCGAGTTCAAGGGCGGGGAGTACATCCTGACCCATTGCTGCGAAAAATGCGGCGCAATCAAGCGAAATAAGGCCTTCCCCTACGCAAAAACCCAGCCCGACAGCATCGACGAAATCATCCGCGTTTCGGCAGGCGGCCGCTGACCGCACAAGGGCTAGAAAAATGGCGTTTTGGCCGCCATAGAACTGCAAATCCCTTTCGAAAGAGGGCAGTTTTCTATGCGCAATGATCCGGACTCGCCGGTTGACCCCGCAAAGGCCGTTCTATGCGTGATCGATGAGGAACCGCGGGTTTTTCGGCGCAGAGAGCGCTTCCCGCCTTGACCTGGCTTTTCCGGGCCAACGTTTAACGGGCTCGCGAGCCTGTTCCCAAGGGCAGACGCCGATCGACCGCACGAGCCTTAATGCCCGGGAGGATCAGAACTTCAAAAAGGCGGCCGAAGCTATGGGCAGAAAATGTGGCTGCTGTCGGGGTTTTGGACCGAGGTTTGCGTGACGCCGCCCGCTCTCGCCGCGATGCGAAACGGCTGCGAGGTCCATATCGTGGCGGATGCCCGACACGCAGCGCGATTGGGCGAATACCGGCACCTGCCAAACCGTCATGCGGATCATTTCGGCGCCCATGGGCTCGGCGTAGAATACGCCAATGCTATGGTGCCGAGCCACGCCAGCTGATTCCCCGCAATCGAGGGGCTCCATTCCCCTCGCCGCCCATTCAAAAGGGGCGAAGGCCGCACGGCCCTCGCCCCTTTTTATGTTTTTTGGCTGCTTACTTCAAATCCGCCGTGGCCAGCTTCAGGTTCTCGGGGATCTGAATATTCTGCGGGCAGTTGCTCATGCACTTGCCGCACTCGATGCACTGCTCAGGGTCGTTCCCCTCGCCCACCAGCCGCTTGTATTCGGCATTGCCCTTCTCGAGCCCGCCATACAGCGCCGCGTTGTTCCAAATCGCAAAGGTGCGGGGAATGTTCACGTTCAGCGGGCAGGGCATGCAGTATTCGCAGCCCGTGCAGCTTACCTTGGTGCGGCTCTGGTAGGCGGCGCGCACCTTGGCGATCAGATCCTTTTCTTCCTGCGTCATTACGCCGGTTTCCAGCGTGTCGAAGATGCGGAGATTATCGAGGGTTTGCTCCATGCTCGACACGCCAGAGAGCACCGTGGAAACCTCGGGCTGGTCGCACAGCCAGCGGAAGGCCCACTCAACGGGGCTGCGCTTGACCGGGAAGGAGTCGTAAAGCGCCTGAATGAACGCAGGCGCGCTGGCCAGCTTGCCGCCGAGCAAGCCCTCCATAACCACAACGGGAATGCCCTTTTTGCCTGCGTAGCGCACGCCCTTTTCGGTGGCCTGGTTGTTGATGTCCATAAAGTTATATTGCAGCTGGACCATATCCCAGTCGTACTCGTCGATGATCTTCATGAAGGCGTCGTACTCATCGTGGAACGAGAAGCAAGCATACTTGATGCGCCCCTCGGCCTTGAGCTTTGAGAGGAACTCGCGCACGCCGAAGGCCTTCATCTTTTCCCAGCGCTCGCCATCGAGAGCATGAACCAGGTAAAAGTCGAGGTGGTCGGTCTGCAGCTTCTGCAGCTGCTCCTCGAAAAGGGCCTGCATATCCTCGGGCTTGTCGACCTTCCAGCAGGGGAGCTTCGTGGCCAGATAGACCTTTTCGCGGTAGCCGCCCTTCAAGGCCTTGCCCACGGTGATCTCGCTCAGACCAGAAAGGTAGCCATAGGCCGTGTCTACATAGTTGACGCCGCCATCGATGGCCGCGTGGATCATGGGAATGGCCAGATCGTCGTTGACGATCGTCGCTCCATCCTTCTCGATCATCGGGAAGCGCATACAACCAAGGCCAAAGGCGGAAACCTGCAGGCCAAGCTTCCCAAAATTGCGCATTTTCATCTCGAGTACCCCCTTTTTGTTCGTTAAAGCCTGGCAGGCGCCAGCTTGCGCTTGCCAATGTTCAGTATAACATCAATCGGTGAAAGAATAAAGAGCAAAGCGGATTGTTTTGCCGGCAAAACGGCCGCTGAAGCGCCTTCCCGGTGCCCGCCTAGAAAAACGCGGCGCTTCCAAGCATGAAGCCGGAAGCGGATTCCAAGCGCTTACCCCGGCACAAACGCAAGCGCCCTCCTTGCTCAAGGGAAGGCGCTTCGTTTTTCG
>JAITTC010000232.1 GCA_031287285.1 Christensenellaceae bacterium | reverse complement strand
CTTTATTTCGTGCCGCAAGGGTCAGAATATCTCAATGAATGGTTTGGGAACGGCAGCCTAGCGATGATGGATCGCCCAAAAGAAAGGGGCCCGCTTCGATCTGGAAGAGCTTTTGCCTTCATCGCCGAACAGGGCGGCGCTGCCGATTGTTCATGTCTGCGCTGAGCCCAAGGGCTTGAGCCACTTCCCCGATTTGAAGCGCCGGTAGGCCAAAAGGAATTTGGGAACATCCTCCGCCATCGAGAGGAAGAAGACGAGCTCGATGGGGGCCTTTAGAAGCAGCCCGAAAAGCACCACCAGCAGCACCGAAACGCCCCAGTTGAGCGATAATTCCATGCCCCCTGCGTAGAGGGCGTCGCCCCCTGCGCGCAGAATGCCGAGGGCGCCCACGAAGCCCATCATGCGCCCGGGGAGGCAAAGGCCCACGATGGCGATGAGATGCCCCGCGGTGCGCAGCGTCGTTACAGGCATGTGAAACAGCGAGGCGACGGGCCGGCCAAGGCCCGTGATCAGCGCGCCAAAGGCAAGCGCCAGCAAAAAAGCTGCCATCATGGCCTGCTTGGCCAGCAGGTCAAGCTCTTGCCTATTCCCCTTGCCCACGGCCTGGCCGATGAGGATCGAGGACGTCGTCACCATCGACATGGTAAAAATCTGGCTGAAGCGCTCGATGGTGCCCGCAATCGAAACCGCAGCCACCGCCGAGGTGCCAAGGCGCCCATAGACCATGAACATGACCGAAACGCCGAGGCCCCAAAGCCCGTCGGTAAGGAGGATGGGCAGCGCAGTGGCCAAAAACCTGCCGATGAAGCCTGGATTGGGCGACGAAAAGCGCCGAATGGCCGAAGGGTAGTTCAAAAGGTAGCTGCCGCCGAGCATCAGCGCGCATTCGAGCGCCGTCGCCGCGAGGGTCGCCCAGGCGGCGCCCGCAACGCCGAGCCTTGGCAGGCCAAATCTGCCAAAGATGAGCAGGTAGTTTAAAACGATATTGCAGCCAGCGCCCAGGAGCGAAACCAGCATGGGCAGCCTTACCTTGCCGACCGCCTTGTTAATCGAAGAAAACGAAGCGCTCAGCCCGCTGAGCAAGGCGCAGGGCGCCACGATGTTCAGGTAGCGCGCGGCGGTCGCCAGCACCGCCGGATCCTTCGAATAAAGGCTTAAAAATTGGCGCGGCCAAAAAAGCGCCACGAAGCCGCTGATCAGCCCCAAAAGCACGGCGCTCAAAAGCGATAAAAGCTGCGTATGGCGGATGCCCTCTTTATTTTGCGCCCCGAAAAACTGCGCGGCGAAGATGGACGCGGCCGAGGAGATGCCAAAGATCAATGGGGATAAAAGGGCGGAAAGCTGGTTGGCCTGGGTCGATGCGGCCAGCTCCGTTTCGCCCAAAAAGCCCAGCATGAATTGATCGGCCATGAACATCGTGGAGGAAACGAGCTGCTGCAGGGCGATGGGCCAGGCCAATCGGCCAAACCTTAAATAAAAACCCCCTTGAAAGAGGGGCCTCAATCGGTTTTGCATCGGTTTTTCACTCTTTTATTTGATTTTGCCCGGGGCTTAAGCCTCGATGTCGGCTTCCAGCGCACGCTCGAGCTTGCGCTTCATTCGCTGCAGCGCGTTATCGATCGACTTCACGTGCCGCCCGAGGTCGCGGGCGATTTCCTGGTAGCTCTTGCCGTCTAAGTACGCGGCGAGCACCTTCTGCTCAAGGTCTGAAAGAACGGTTTGAATTCTGCCCTCGATGCTCGAATACTCCTCGCGGCTGATGAGCAGGTCTTCCGGGCTGATGACGCGGCCCTCGGCCAGCACGTCGAGCAGCGTCCGCTCGGATTCCTCCTCGTAAATCGGCCTGTTGAGGGAGATGTAGGAATTCAAGGGGATGTGCTTTTGCCGCGTCGCGGTCTTGATCGCCGTGATGATCTGCCTGGTGATGCAAAGCTCCGCAAAGGCGCGGAAGGAGCTCAGCTTCTCGCTCTTAAAGTCGCGAATGGCCTTAAAAAGGCCGATCATTCCCTCCTGCACGATGTCTTCATGGTCGGCGCCGATCAGGAAGTAGCTGCGGGCCTTGGAGCGCACGAAGTTCTTGTATTTTTCAAGCAGAAAGTCGAGGGCCTCGCTATCGCCGGTGCAGGCGATGGCGACGATCTCTTCGTCCGCCTGGCCGGCGAATCGGCAGGCGTGCTCCGCCCTCAGCTCGCCTTCGGCTGGCGGCGCCGCATCTTGCTCTTCGGGCTCGTCCCAAAGGGCTTCGCCCTGGCTCTCGATCTTAAAATCACGCTCTCTATCGGTCATTCGCCGCGCCGCATCCTTTCTAAACGCTCTTTTTGCGCGTCTGTCAGCCTGTCTTCAAAGGTCATGGGCCTGCGCGTTCCCCCTCCGCCGTGCCGCTCGCGCCCGGCGCCCCTCACGGAAAGCACCTCGCGGCGAAGCTCTGCGGCGGGCAGCCGAATCGCCCCGCGCGAGAGCACCACGGATTGCTCCAGCGCGTCGTTCGTGGCCACGCGCACATCAGCCCTGGCGAACTTGGGCATCCCTTCAAGGAACTGATCGACCGTGCGCTCGATATAATGATCTGCGGTTTCGTGCTGCCTGGTGTAGACCACCTGGATGCCAAACTGCTCTTCGAGCGTCACGGACTTTTTATCGCTGCCATAGCCGTCAAAGACCAAGATGATCTTTGCGCCCGAAAAGCCCGCGTAATCGGCCAGCATGTGGATGAGCCGATCCCTTGACTGGGCAAGGTCCACCGTTTTAGCAAATTCCGGCCAGGCGCCTATGATGTTGTAGCCATCGACGATTAGGAGCACCGCTTCTTCGCCGCCTCATACAGCAGAATTCCGGCCGCGACCGAGGCGTTGAGCGATGAAATTCTGCCCTTTAAGGGGATGCTCAAAACGCCGTCGCATCGCTCCTTCACGAGGCGTGAAAGCCCTTCGCCCTCCGCGCCGACGACGAGGCAAATCGCGCCCGAAAGCTCGGCCTGCGCGATGGGCTGGCCTTCGACATCGGCCGCGTAGACGAACACGCCCTTTTCCTTGATCTCTTCAATCGCCCTTGCAAGGTTTTTGACCTTGGCGACCTTGAGCCACTCCGCAGCGCCTGCTGAGGCCTTCACCGCGGCCGGCGTCAGGCCCACCGAGCGCCTTTCGGGCAGGATCACGCCGTGCGCGCCCATGCACTCGCAAGAGCGGATGACGGCGCCGAGGTTATGCGGATCCGTGATGCCGTCAAGCGCGACGAAGAAGGGCTTTTCGCCCCTTTGCTCGGCCAGGGCGAAGAGATCTTCCAGCTGGGCATAGGGGAACATCGGCACTTGGGCCGCGATGCCCTGATGCCCCAGGGCGATTTCATCGAGCTTGCGCCGGTCGACCTCTGAAACCTGGATGTGCCTCTCGCGCGCAAGGCTTAAAAGCTCGCGCATCGAGCCCGAAAGATCGCCCTTGGCCACGAAGATCTTATCGATCTGGCTGCCCGCCTTGAGCGCCTCGCGAATGGGGTTGCGGCCGATCAGCATATTTTCGGGCTGTTCTGCGGGCGTGCTCTCGATGGGGCGGGCAGGCCTCTCGGCACGTTCGGCAGCGGGCCTTGGGCCGCGCCCCTGCCTTCCCCCTTCAAAGTTTGGCCTTTCGCCGCCTCGTTTTTGCCGG
>JAITTC010000200.1 GCA_031287285.1 Christensenellaceae bacterium | reverse complement strand
TATTTGGCCTGCTTCAGCGCCTTTAAGAACTTCTTCCAATCGATCCTGCCAAGGCCTGGCAGCAGGTGTTGGTCATGCCTCCCGTCGTTATCCTGCGCGTGGATGATCCTCAGGCGCTTGCCGAGCTTTAGGGCAAATTCCTGCGGCTTTACGCCCATGATGAGCGCGTGGCCGGTATCCAGGCAGGCGGCGAAACGGGGGCTTTGCTCGTTCAGCGCATCGACCAGGCGGTTGAGCTCGCCCGGCAGGGAGCCCGGCGCCTCGCGAACCTCGCCGTTTTCGTCGTAAGAGAAGAGATTTTCGAGCGCGAGCACGACGCCGTGCTCTTCAAGGCAGGGAATTAGGCCTGAAAAAAGCCGGAAGTTAAGCTCGAGAGCCCCTTCCCGCATGGTTCCCGGGTCGTAGTCTTTGGGTTTTGCCGGGTGCGCGGCCATGCAGGGCGCGCCGAGGATCGCGCTGGCCCAAATCGCTCGCCTTTGCAGATTAAGCCGGGCTTCATCCTGCCCGTCGCCCCTATAAAGGGGAAAGGGCGCGTGGGTTTGGCCAATGACCAAACGCATCCCCTCGCAAAGCTCATGCAGGCGCGCAAAATAGGCTAAAAACCCTTCTTCGGGCAAAAGGAGAGGATTTTTGCGCTCGCCCCTTCCGTACTGAAAGAAGTCGAAGTCAGCCGCGTCAAACCCTACGGTGCGGATGCGGCACAGCGCTTCCTCGTCGCCAAAGAAGCGGGATAAAAAGTCGGTCTGGGTCGAAAGCAGCATGACCCTTGCCTACACGTTGAAGCGAAAGAGAACGACATCGCCGTCCTGCACGACGTATTCCTTGCCCTCTGAGCGCACGAGGCCCTTTTCCTTGCAGGCAGCCATCGAACCCTGGGCGATTAAATCATCGTAGCGCACGATTTCCGCGCGAATGAAGCCGCGCTCAAAGTCCGAATGGATCTTCCCGGCTGCCTGCGGGGCCGTCATGCCGCGCTCGATCGTCCAGGCTCTGCTTTCCTTAGGCCCCGCGGTCAGGTAAGAGATCAAGCCGAGCAAGGCATAGCTCTCGGTAACGAGCCGGTCAAGCCCCGGCGCTTCCAGGCCGAGGGTCTGCAAAAACTCGAGCCTTTCCTCGTCGCTGAGCTCTGAAAGCTCCTCCTCCACCCGCGCGCTGATGACCAAAACCCCTGCGCTTTCGGCCTTCGCGGCGGTGCGCAGCCTTTTTACCATCTCGTTTTCTTCCTGGCCAAGCTCCTTTTCCGCGATGTTGGCCGCATAGAGCACGGGCTTAGTGGTCAGCAAAAAGAAGCCCTTGGCGATCTCCTTTTCTTCCTCGCTCAGGGGCACGCTGCGGGCGGGCAGCCCCTGATTGAGCGCCTCCATAACCCTCTCGGCCACGTCGGCCTCGGCCTTTGCGGCGGCGTCGCCCGCCTGGCCGGCCTTGCGGCTGCGGGCTGCCCGGCGCTCGATGGACTCGATATCGGCATAGATCAGCTCCATATTGATGGTTTCCATATCGCGAAGCGGGTCGATCGAGCCCTCGACATGGGTGATGTTCTCATCTTCAAAGCAGCGCACCACGTGCACGATGGCGTCCACCTCGCGGATATGCGACAGGAACTTGTTCCCAAGGCCCTCGCCCTTGCTCGCGCCGCGCACTAGGCCCGCGATATCGACGAACTCGATGGTGGCCGGGGTGGTCTTGGCGGAATCATATAGCCGCGTTAAAACGGCAAGGCGCTCGTCCGGCACGGGCACGATGCCGGTATTTGGCTCGATGGTGCAAAAGGGGTAATTCGCGGCCTGTGCGCCGGCCTTGGTCAGCGCGTTGAACAGCGTGCTCTTCCCCACATTCGGAAGGCCCACAACTCCTAATTTCATGGCTATTTTTTCACCTCAAGGCCTATTATAGCTTCGAAAACCCTGGCTGACAAGCTTTGCCGGAACAACGATGCAAGCTCGACCCGCAGCCCCGGGGGCGGACCCGGAGGCTTTGCCTCCGGAACCCGGCAAGAAAGGGCGCCGGGCCAGGCCGAAGGCCTGAGCCCGGGCCGTTCTTGCCGGGCAGCCGCGCCGCTGCGCGGCGTCCGCCCCATGGCGCGCGAGCGGAGCGAGCGCGCCTCGCGTCTGCCGGGCGAAGCGAGGAAACATTCAGTTGCTTTTTGGGGCGGGCTGTGGTTTAATCCTAGTAGAGATCCATCGTTTTTGGGCGGAAAGGGGCGGTTGGGTGGTCGTTTTGGGTGTGGATCCGGGCCTTGCCACGATGGGCTACGGCGTGATTTCCTACGATGGGGTGAAGTGCTCCATGCTCGATTACGGCGCGCTGATCACGCCTGCGGGAATGCCCCTGCCGGAGCGGCTTTTAAGCCTTTACGACGGCATCACCGAGCTTTGCCAGCGCTTTGAGCCCGACGATATTTCGATGGAAGAGCTGTTTTTTTCCAAAAACGTCACCACGGCCATCGCCGTGGGCGAGGCGCGGGGCGCCGCGATGGTCGCGATGCGCAAGCACACGGCCAGTCTCTTTGAATACACGCCGATGCAGATCAAGCAGGCCGTGGCGGGCTATGGCAAGGCCGACAAAAAGCAGATGCAGCAGATGGTGAAAATGCTGCTGGGCCTTAAGGAGATTCCTCGGCCCGACGATGCGGCCGACGCGCTCGCCACCGCCATTTGCCACGCGCACTCCTCGCGGATGCGCCACAACTTTAGAATTTAGGGGTTTTTTACGATGTTTGCATATTTAAACGGCAAGGTCGCCGAGCTTTCAGCCGATTCCCTGGTGCTGGATGTGGGCGGCGTGGGCTTTCAGCTCTTTTGCACCGTGGCCGCACTGCAGGGGGCGCGGGTGGGTGAAACGCTGAAGCTGCGCACCCGGCTCAACATTCGGGAAGACAATTGGGAGATCTTTGGGTTCTTGACGCGAGAAGAGCTTTTGATGTTCGATAAGCTCGTGGCGGTTTCGGGCGTCGGCCCAAGGACCGCCATGGGCCTGCTCTCGGCCCTTGGCGTGCAGGATCTGGCCCTGGCCGTGGTCACCGGGGATGTGAAAACCATCCGCCGCGCGCCGGGCATCGGCCTCAAGACCGCGCAAAGGCTGCTTTTGGAGCTGAAAGATAAGGTCAGCGACGAGGAGCTCGTGGGCCTCTCGCCGGCAGGTTCCCAGGCGGTGCCCCTTGCCGCGCCGGGCCCCGTGCAGGATGCGATCGAGGGCCTGATGGGCTTTGGCTACTCTTCCGCCGAGGCGGCAGCCGCCGTGGCCGCGGTGAACGCGGAGGGCGTTTCGGCGCCGGAGCTCATTCGGCTGGCGCTGCGCTCGATGGCGCGCATGAAGTAAAAGGGGGCTGATGAAGATGGGATTTGACGAGCGCCTGACGGGCACGGGCTTCACCTCGGGGCAGGACGAGGGCGAAAACAACCTGCGCCCAAAGGCCCTTGCGCAGTATATCGGCCAAAAGACGGTGAAAGATACCCTTTCGATCTATATGCAAGCCGCCTCGATGCGCCGCGAGCCGCTCGACCACATGCTGCTCTATGGCCCGCCGGGCCTTGGGAAGACCACCTTGGCCGGCATCGTGTCTGCCGAGATGGGCACGCAGTTTCGCATCACCTCGGGCCCTGCCATCGAAAGGCCAGGCGACCTGGCCTCGATTCTGACCAACCTCAACGATGGCGATATTCTCTTTGTCGACGAAATCCATAGGCTTTCGCGCGCGG
The DNA here is from genome assembly GCA_031287285.1 of Christensenellaceae bacterium. Taxonomy (GTDB): domain Bacteria; phylum Bacillota; class Clostridia; order Christensenellales; family UBA1750; genus JAITGM01. The sequence continues at coordinate 1,241 of JAITTC010000200.1, read as the reverse complement.
TGGAAGAGGTTCTCTACCCCGCGATGGAGGATTACGCGCTCGACATCATGCTGGGCAAGGGCCCCTCGGCGCGCAGCATGCGCCTGAGCCTGCCCAGGTTTACCTTAATCGGCGCGACCACGCGCATCGGGATGCTCTCAAACCCCCTGCGCGACCGCTTCGGCATCATCTTCAGGCTCGAGCTATACGCGCCCGAAGAGCTTTCGACCATCGTGCGGCAATCGGCCGCGATTTTGAACATCTCGATTGAGCCGGGCGGCGCGCTCGAGATCGGCAAGCGCTCGCGCGGCACCCCGCGCATCGCCAACCGAATGCTGCGCCGCGTGCGGGACTTCGCCGTGGTGCGCGCGGACGGCGTGATCACCGAAGAAGTGGCCCGGGAAGGCCTGAATATGCTCAACGTCGACGCCCTTGGCCTTGACCATATCGACAGGATGGTTTTGCGCGCCATGATCGAGAAGTTCGGCGGCGGGCCCGTTGGGCTCGACACGCTCGCGGCCGCCACCGGCGAGGATTCGGGCACCATTGAGGATGTGTATGAGCCCTATCTTTTGCAGCTTGGCTTCATCATGCGCACGCCGCGCGGCAGGGTCGCCACGCAGCTTGGCTACAGGCACCTGGGCGCCGAGCCGCCCTCCGGCGCGCTCAGCGCCGAGCAGATCGGCATGGAAGGCCTTGAATAAAGAAAAAAGAAGGAAGATGGCTTGAATAACGGGCTTTTGAAGAGCGATTTTGACTACGATCTGCCCCCCGAGCTGATCGCCCAGCACCCGAGCGCCGAAAGGGACCATTCCAGGCTGCTCGTCTACGACCACGCGAAGAAGAGCACGGAGCACCGTCGTTTTTTCGATTTACCCGCCTTTTTGCGGCCGGGCGACGCGCTGGTTGTCAACGAAACCAGGGTTTTGCCCGCCAGGCTCCACGGCCTGAAGGAGGGCAGCAGCGGCAGGATCGAGTTTCTGCTGCTCAAAAGGCTGAACGGCGACGATTGGGAGGTCATCCTAAAGCCCGGGAAGCGCGCTGGGGTCGGCGCGCGCTTCGTCTTTGGCGAAGGGAGGCTTCGCGCCGAGGTTTTGGGCCTTTTAGAGGGCGGCGCGCGCGCCGTGCGCTTCTTTTATAAGGGCGTGTTCGAAGAAAGGCTCGAGGAGCTTGGCGAAACGCCCCTGCCGCCCTATATCACCGACAGGCCCCTCGACAAGGCGCGCTACCAAACCGTTTACGCAAGGGAAGACGGTTCCGCC
>JAITTC010000186.1 GCA_031287285.1 Christensenellaceae bacterium | reverse complement strand
CAAAGGGGCAGGCTGGTTTCCGTCGATGGCGAGCTGCCGATCGACGAGGTGAGCGCCTCGATCTTTGGCGCCCTTCGCAAGGCGGCGGAATGATCAGCTATAAAAGCCCTCAGGAAATCGCCAAGATGCAAAAGGCCGGTGAGATCACCTTCGCGACACTCAAGGCGGTGAAGGCTGCGGTTTGCCCCGGCATTTCCACCCTGGAGCTCGACGCGATCGCGGAAGAAACCATCCGAAGGGCGGGCGCCGTGCCCAACTTCAAGGGCTATAACGGCTTCCCAGGCACCATCTGCGCGTCGCTGAACGACGTGGTGGTGCACGGCATTCCGGCGCGGGGCGTGGTTCTTCGCGAAGGCGACATTCTCTCGGTGGACTGCGGTGCGATCTGGGAGGGCTACCACGGCGATGCCGCCCGCACCTACCCGGTAGGGGCGGTTGCAAGCGATGCTGCCCTGCTCATTGAGCGCACGCGGGATTCCTTTTACGAGGGGCTCCGCTTCGCGGAGGAAGGCTTTCGCGTTGGCGATATTTCCGCCGCGATTCAGGCCTATTGCGAGGGCTTTGGCTACGGCGTGGTGCGCGTGCTCTGCGGCCATGGCATCGGCCAGGAAATGCACGAAGACCCGGAGGTGCCGAATTTTGGCCGGGCGGGGAAGGGCCTCAAGCTCCGCGCGGGGCTTACGCTGGCCATCGAGCCGATGATTACGGCGGGCGGCTATGCGGTGTATCGCGCGCAGGATGGCTGGGCCTATCATACCCGGGATCATAGCCTGGCCGCGCACTACGAAAACACGATTTGCGTGCGCGAGGAAGGCCCGCCGTTGATTTTGACGATTCCCTCCGGCGAAGACGATATCTAGCGCCCCCTTTTGGAGGAAATATGAGTGAATCTGAAATCCCCTTAGCCCCAGGCCGCGTGGTTTGCGCGAGGGCGGGGAGAGATAAAGGGAAGCTCTTCATCGTGGTGGGGCTTGAGGCGGAAACGGGCTATGCCCTGATCGCCGATGGCCGCAGCCGCAGGATGGAGAGGCCCAAACGAAAAAAAGTGAAGCATCTGCAGCCAACCAAGGTATCTTTTACCAGCATTGGGGAAAGGCTAAAAGAGGGCGGGCGCGTTCTGGACGCGGAATTGCGCAAAAGCCTGGCAGACCTATCGGTTGAGGGCGTTTTCGCCCCAAAGGAGGAGGGATAAACAGCCTATGGCCAAAGATGATGTGATTGAGGTAGAGGGCAAGGTCGTAGAGGCCTACCCAAACGCTGTGTTCCAGGTGGAATTGGCGAACGGCCACAAGGTTTTGGCCCATATTTCGGGCAGATTGCGGACGAATTTCATCCGCATCCTGCCGGGCGACAAGGTAACATTAGAGCTTTCGCCTTATGATTTGACGCGCGGGCGGATAACCTGGCGCGGAAAGGCCTAGAATTTAACCTGAAAAAGGGCTTTCTTTAGGCGAGTTATGGTGTTATAATAACACTGTTTGCGCCCACATATCCAAGCGGGCGCGGGCAGTTCTAAGGATGGAGGCGGCAAAAATGAAGGTAAGACCTTCCGTGAAGGCCATTTGCGAGAAGTGCAAGATCATCAAGCGCAAGGGCCGCGTAATGATCATCTGCGAGAACCCGAAGCATAAGCAGCGCCAGGGCTAAGTTCCCTGAGCGCCGCTTTGCCTATATTCAACGGGCTTACGGCCCAAAGCTTTTCTTCAGGCAGCGCGCGGCTCGCGCCTTGAAAAGAGGCGGCTGCACGGCGTTTTACTTCCAAAAAACCGCCGTGATCTCTTTTAAGGGCGCAGGGCGCGCAAAAGGCCGGGCAAAAGCCTTGAATCTAAGCCCATTTCAAACCACAATGCATCCTACGGAGGTGTTTTTTGCACTATGGCACGTATAGCGGGCGTTGACTTGCCCAGAGAAAAGCGCGTGGAAATCGGCCTGACCTACATCTTTGGCATCGGCCGCACCACGGCGAATAAGATCCTTCGGGAAACCGGCTTAAGCCCGGATACCCGCGTAAAGGATCTGACGGAAGCTGAAACCGCGCAGCTGCGCGACTATATCGAGCACAACCTGCAGGTCGAAGGCGATCTTCGCCGCGAGGTTTCGCTCAACATCAAGCGCCTTGTTGAAATTGGCTGCTACAGGGGCGTGCGGCACCGCCGCGGCCTGCCGGTTCGCGGCCAGTCCACCAAGCAGAACGCGCGCACCCGCAAGGGCCCGAAGCGTCAGGTGGCCGGCAAGAAGAAAGCGACGCGCTAAGGAGGTTTAAACCATGGCAAGAACCCAAAGGGCGAAGAGGGCGACCACGCGCAAGCGCAGGGAGCGCAAGAATATCGAGCGCGGCGCCGCGCATATCGCCTCCTCGTTCAACAATACGATCGTAACCATCACCGATACGGCAGGGAACGCCATTTCCTGGGCATCGGCCGGCGGGCTTGGCTTCCGCGGCTCGAAGAAGTCCACCCCCTTCGCGGCGCAAACCGCCGCAGAAACCGCTGCCAAGGCAGCGATGGAGCATGGCCTCAAAAGCGTTGAGGTCTATGTGAAGGGCCCGGGTTCGGGGCGCGAGGCAGCGATCCGTTCCCTGCAGGCAGCAGGGCTTGAGGTTTCCCTGATTAAGGACGTAACCCCGATCCCGCATAACGGCTGCCGGCCCCCCAAGCGCAGAAGGGTATAGGAGGACAGCGATATGGCAAGATATACCGGTTCTGTTTGCCGCCTCTGCAGGCGCGAAGGCTGCAAACTGTTTTTGAAGGGCGATCGCTGCTACTCCGGCAAGTGCGCGGTCAGCAAGCGCCCCACCCCGCCGGGCCAGCATGGCCAGGCCAGGCAGCGCAAGATGAGCGAATACGGCCTGCAGCTTCGCGAAAAGCAAAAAATCCGCCGCAGCTACGGCGTTCTTGAAACCCAGTTCCGCCGCAATTTCGATAAGGCGAACCGCTTGAAGGGCGTCACCGGCGATAACATGCTCTCTTTGCTCGAGCGCAGGCTCGATAACGTGGTCTATCGCCTAGGCCTTGCCTCTTCAAGGGCGCAGGCCAGGCAGTTCGTCTGCCATGGCCACGTAACCGTGAACGGCAAGAAGGTCGATATTCCCTCCTATCTCGTCGCGGTGGGCGAGGTGATCGCCGTGAGGGAAAAGAGCCGCGACGTCGAGCGCTTTAAGATCGTTCGCGAGAGCGCCACGCAGGTGATCCCGAAGTGGCTCAGCTTCGACGCAGAAAATCTCA
>JAITTC010000166.1 GCA_031287285.1 Christensenellaceae bacterium | reverse complement strand
GATGGACAGGCTCGAGATGGAAGGCGAGGCCTTTAAGGCGCGCGTGGCGCAGGGCTTTTTCGAGATCGCGATGAAGGAGCCGGGGCGCGTGCGAAGGATCGACGCAAAGGCCGGGATGGACGAGGTTTTTGCGCAGATCAAGGCGGATATCGACCAGTGGCTGGGGTAGCGTGATCTGCCGCAAAACGCGGTATGCTTCCTTGAAGCGAAACCTGGTTGGCGGGGGCCGAAAAGCTTGAGCAAGGGCCGAGGCCCTGCAAAGGGGAGGCATGGTGGATTGTTTCGCTGCCCGTCATTGCGAGGAGCGAAGCGATGCGGCAATCGCAATGACGGGGTGAGGGCGCAATGGCGGGATGAGATGGCTTCGTATGACGGTGGCGGGGCGAGATGGTGTCATCGTTGCCCGAGAGGGGCGCAGGCGCGAAGCCGGGCGGAAGGCTTGTGCAAAGGCCGGGGCCCTGCAAGGGGTAGGTACGCTGGATTGCTTCGCTGCCGCTCGCAATGACGGGAGAAGTGCGGGTGCGTTGTTGCCTTCTTTCGTCATTGCGAGGAGCGGAGCGACGAAGCAATCCAGCAGGTACGGGCAAGGGTGGTGCAAAGAGGAGGCACACTGGATTGCTTCGCTGGCGCTCGCAATGACGAGGGAGAACGCCGCGATGACGGGGGAAGAGGTACGCCGGAGTGCTTCGCCGCCCGTCATTGCGAGAAGCGGAGCGACGCGGCAACCCAGCAGGTATGGTGGAAGGTGCTGCAAAGAGGAAGTACGCTGGATTGCTTCGCTACCGCTCGCAATGACGAGGGAGAACGTCGCGATGTGGGGGGAAGAGGCACGCTGGATTGCTCCGCAGTCGCTCGCAACGGCGGGGAAGGGCGGGTGCGTTGTTGCCTTCTTTCGTCATTGCGAGGAGTGGAGCGACGCGGCAATCCAGCAGGTATGGTGGAAGGTACTGCAAAGAGGAAGTACGCTGGATTGCTTCGCTGGCGCTCGCAATGACGAGGGAGAACGCCGCGATGACGGGGGAAGAGGTACGCTGGATTGCTTCGCTGCCGCCTGTCATTGCGAGAAGCGGAGTGATGCGGCAATCGCAACGACGGGGTGAGGCTCACAATGACAGCGGGCTGACCCGCTCAATCAGCGTTCGACCATCGGCTGCTGGATTGCTTCGCTGTCGCTCGCGATGGCGGGGTGAGGCGGCTTCGTATGGCAGAGCAAGGCGCGGGGCTGCGCGCGGTCGCAGGGCTTTGGGCCGAATTATAAGGAAGTGCGGCTGAAAGCGCGGCGTGAAATTCCGCGCGTTGCTTGTCAACTCCGCATCTTTGGGCTATACTGGGGGCGATCGCTTGGCGAGGCCCGCGATTTGCTAAGGGGGATTTTTCATGCCGTTTGAATTGCTTTCGCTCTTGGGGCTGGCCGGCCTTGGGGTTTTGCTCTGCCTTGTGCTGCTGCTCACCAATCTTTTGCTGATGAGGCGCGGCAAGAGGCTTTTGCTCAGCGCGGCGGAGAACGGCGTTCTTTATGAAGAGAGTTTGCGGCCCGGCGCCGAATGGGATGAGGAAGAATATCTTCTGGCCGAAAGGCCCGAGGTGGAAAGCCCGGAAGCGGAGGCAGAAACCGAGATCCGCCAGAGCGCGTACAAGGCGGACCCCGTCTTTACGCCGCTGGGCCGCGAGGAAGGCGGCGCGGTGATCGGGTCGCTGCGGCTGACCGTTGGCAACGCGCAGATTTTGGGCGCGCGGGAAGAGCAGCAGGACGCTTTTGCGATCACGCCGATTGAGGAGGCCGGCATTCTATTGGGCCATGGCGTGATGGCCGTGGTTTGCGATGGCATGGGGGGCCTGAAGAATGGCAAGGATGCGGCCAACGCCGCGGCCCTGCGCTTTATGCGGGCCTATTTAGAGGCATCGCCGCCGCTTGACGAGGCGATGCTGCAAGGGGTTTTTGCCGCGAACGACGCGGTTTTTGAGGTTTCACGCGCAAAGGCGAGCCGAATGGGCACGACGCTGAGCGCAGCCGCCGTAACGCGGGGAGGGCTCTGGTTCGTGTCTGTGGGCGACAGCCATATTTACCTGCACCGAAACGAGAAGCTTTACCAGCTGAGCACGGATCACAACTATTATGCGGAGCTTTTAGAGCGGGCGCGCAGAGGCGAGATCACCCTGGAGGAGGCGCGCAGCAACCCGGAGCGCGGCCACCTGACGAGCTATTTGGGCAAGGAGAATCTCGAGAAAATCGACGCGAACGCGGAGCCCTTGGCGCTGAGGCCAGGCGATCGAATCATGCTGGCGACCGACGGCTTGTTTAAGACCGTGAGCGCGGCCCGGATGCAGGAGATTTTGACGCGCAGCGGCAGGGGCGCGCACGAAGAGCTGATGCACGAGGCGGAAAGCGCGCGCAAGCCAAGGCAGGATAACGCGACGGTCGTCATCCTGTATATAGACGCGGTATAAGCGGATGAAAAAGAGGAATTTGCGGCGCTTGGCCGCTTTAATGGGGGCCGTGCCGCTGCTTTTAGGCCTCTTGGCGGGCGTGGCATCCGCCGAGGCAGTAAGCGGCGAAACGGCGCGTTACAGCGTCTTTCGGGTAGGGACGACCGATGAAAACCAGGTCGGCTATTTTGGCTCCTCGTTTTATGTGGGGCAGGACGAAGGCGGCGCCCAGGTGCTGCTGACGAATTACCATGTGGTGGAGCCCAACGAAAACGCCGTTTTTCTCTATATCGGCAACAAGGCCGTGGCCTGCGCGGTCGTGGCGAAGGATGCGGCCAAGGATTTGGCCGTGCTAAAGCCCGCTTCTTATCTTGGAGCGCAGGCTAAGCCCCTGCCCCTTGGCAAGGAGGGCGGCGTGACCGTCGCGGACGTGGTGTTCGCCCTGGGCTTCCCCACCGCAGACATTTCTGAAAACCTTTCGTCATTGCCCGAAGACGTTTCGGTGAGCAGGGGCGGCGTGAGCAAGAAGACGACCTGGCAGGGCGCGCGCTATTACCAGATCGACGCGGCCATCAACAAGGGTAATTCCGGCGGGCCGCTGCTGCATGAAAAGGGTTTTGTGATCGGAATTTGCACCATGAAGATGGATAATGCGGAGCGCATCGGCGGCGCGATCATGATCGAAGAGGCGCTGCCGCTGCTGGACGGGCTAAAGGTGGACTACAGCCTGCTCAGCGCCTCCGATTCGCCTGGAGCCAGCCTGACGCCGGCGCCCTCGCTTTCGGGGGAAGAAAGCCAGCTGCCCGCATCGACCGACGAAGCGATCGCCGCCCCGAAAAAGGACACCGTGCCGATATGGCTGGGGCTTTTCGCGCTTTCTGCGCTGCTGTTCTTCGCGCTGCTGATCTATTTGCTGATCCTCCGCCTCATCCGCAAGCGCAGGGCGAGGGAGGAGCGCTTCTTGGAGGCGAGCGAGCCGCGCCTGCGCGCTTACGCGCAGGTTTTGGGCGTTCATGGCGTGTATATGGGCTCGGTGGTTCCGCTGGGGGATGAAACGCTGTTCTTCGGGCGCGACCCGCAGCGCTGCCAGATCGTCTTCGCCCAGGGGCAGGCGCAGATTTCAAGGGTGCACTGCTCGCTGCGCTATGATGTTTCGCGCGGGGTGTTCGTTTTAGAGAACTACTCAAAGAACGGCACCTTTTTGGAGGGCGGGCGCGCCGTGGAGGATGGAAGACCCGCGCATTTGCGCGACGGCGCGCGCTTTTACCTGGCGGATGAAGCGAACTTGTTCGAGCTGAAGGCCCAATAGAAGCCCTTGAGGAGGAACCGAAGATGAAGCTGCAGCGCTGCCCTTACGGGCATTATTACGACCCGGCCAAGTACCAGAGCTGCCCGCATTGCGCGGCGCGCGAGGACGCAGGCGTGACCATGGCCTTGCGCGAGGAGCGGGAAGAGAGCCCGGCGTATGAGAGCGTTTCACGGCCCGCGCCGCTGGCAAGGGATGAAGAGGGCGACGAGGCGGAAACCCGTGCGCTCTATGCCGAGGAAGTAAAGACCGAGCCCGCGGTCGGCTTTTTGGTCTGCGTGAAGGGGCCCGCGCGCGGGCAGGACTTCAGGCTGCACGCGCAGCGCAACACGATCGGCAGGGGAAGCCGGATGGACGTGAGCGTGAAGGGCGATTTGGGCATTTCGCGCGAGATGAACGCCGTGATCAGCTACAATCCGCGAAGCCGGCAGTTCCACCTGATGGCCGGCGAGGGAAAACCCTTGGTTTATTTGAACGGCGACGAGGTTTTGCAGCCAAGGCAGCTCCAAAACCTGGACACCATCGAGATCGGGGAAACCACGCTGGCGTTTTACGCCGTATGCGGGCCGCATTTCGACTGGGATGCGGAGCAGCAGCGTGAAAAGGCCTGAACGGTAGAAAAAGCGGAGAAATAAAGTTTTGAACGACGGAGCGAGAGCGTGAAAGAGAGAGCGCGTTGCCTTGGTTGCATGGAGATAAAAGGGGAGGCTGTGGTCTGCCCTATTTGCGGTTACCGCGAGGGCGCGAAGGCCGCGCAGCCCCAGTATTTGGAGCCGGGGATCGTCTTGGCCGGCAAGTACCTGATTGGGAAGGGCTTGGGGCACGGCGGGTTTGGCGTCACCTACATCGCGTTTGACCAGGTTTTAGGCTTAAAGCTTGCCGTCAAGGAGTATTTGCCGCAGGATTGCGCCTCGCGGCCGATGGGGCAGGGGCAGGTCGTCCCCTTCACGGGCGAGGGCGAGAAGCGCTTCAGGCAAGGCCTTGAATCCTTCCTGCAGGAGGCGCGGATTCTAGCGCGCTTTGACGGGCAAGCAGGCATCGTGGGGGTGCGCGACTTTTTCACCGAGAACGGCACCGCCTATTTGGTGATGAACTATTTAGAGGGAATCACCCTAAAGGACGTGCTGGTGAAGCCCGGCGGCTCGCCGATGCCCTTTGAGAAGCTGATGAAGATCATGCTGCCCGTGATGGGCGCGCTGGAAAAGGTGCACGCCGCAGGGCTTTTGCACCGCGATGTGAGCCCGGATAATATCTTTTTGACGAAGCAGGGCCAGGTGGTATTGATTGACTTTGGGGCGGCCAGGCAGTCGATGAGCGCGCAGAGGAGCATGTCGGTCATTTTGAAGCCCGGCTATGCCCCGGAGGAGCAATATAAAACCCACGGAAACCAGGGGCCATGGTCTGACGTGTATGCGCTGAGCGCGACGATGTACCGCGCGCTGACCGGCAAGGTGCCCCCCGAAGCGCTCGACAGGCTGACCGAGGAAAAGCTCGTTCCGCCCTCGAAGCTTGGGATCGCGATTCCGCCAAGGGCCGAGCAGGCGCTTTTGCGCGCCATGGCGGTGAGGCCGGAGCAGCGATTTCAATCGGTGAGCGAGTTTCGCCGCGCGCTGACGGCCCAAGGCCAGCCGGCGCCTGCGCCGCAGCAAAGGCCCGGCGCGCAGGAACCAAAAACGAAGCCGGGCAGCGGCGGGCGAAAGGCGCGGCAAGCAGCCGCCCAGGAGCCGCGCAGCTACCCGCTGAAGGCCAAAAAGCGAGGCGGCAAGGGGATATGGCTGGCGCTTTTGCTGCTTGCGCTGCTCGCTGCGCTGGCGGTGCTGCTCGTCATGCTCGTGCAGTCGGCGATTGAAAACGGCGGCTTCCCCAATTTGAATTTTGGGAGCGCCCCTTCGCCC
>JAITTC010000028.1 GCA_031287285.1 Christensenellaceae bacterium | reverse complement strand
TATTGATTCTCGTTCATGCTCATCTTGGTCACGGAGCTCAGGTTATATTTCTTCATCACATCCGCAATGGCTGCGGAAGGACGGAAAAGCGGCATGGCGGAAAGCGCGGGTTTGATCAGCAAGTCGAAGTTAGGCATGGTTTGTTCCTCCTTGTGGATGGAGCGGCCCTGAAGGGCGAAGAGCTCGCCCTTCAGAACCAAAGTAAACAGATAGGTTTACCACGCTTTATTTGATTGTACGCGAGCCCTGGCGAGAAGTCAAGCGAAAATTCTAGTCCGCGAGGGTGGCGTATTTATAGAAGGGGGAGTTGCGGCTGGGGTTGATGACGATATTGCCGATCTTCGGGTTGCGCAGCGTCACGCCGATGCCCGCAAGGGTTGGGATGAAGGCGAAATCCTCGGCGACGAGGGCCTTTTCGGCGTCGTGCAGGATCTGGAAGCGCTTGGCCGGGTCGCTTTCGCGCTCAGAAAGGGCGAGGAGCTCTTCATACTTTGCGCTGGCGACGCCGCTGTCGTTATAGCTGGCGCTGCCCGTGTACATGCTCAGGAAGGTTGTGGGGTCCGCGTAATCCGCCGTCCAGCGCATGCGGCAGATATCGAAGTCGCCGGCCCTGCGGTCTGAGATATTGACCTGGTATTCCTGCGATTCGAGGCTCACCATGATGCCCAGGTTCTGCTTCCACTGCGCCTGCAGGGACTGCGCGATGGCGGCCTCGACCTCCATGGCCGGGTACTTGAAGCTCAGCTCTGGGAAGCCCTCGCCGTTCGGGAAGCCGGCCTCGGCCAGAAGCTGCTGCGCGCGCTCGATATTCAGCGTGACCAAGGGGTCGACCTCTTCGCCCCACTTCTTGCCCTGGCCGGTGAGCTTGCTGGTCATGTACTTGGCGACGAAGAAGCTCGTGGGCTCGTAGCTGCCCTTGCCCGCGGAGGCTGCGATCGCGTCGCGATCGATCGCCAGCGAGAGAGCCTCGCGCACGAGGGGGTTGCTCAAGGGCTCGCGGTCCCAGTTGAGCAGGGTGTAGTAGGTCGTCATGCCGGGCAGAACCACCAGATCGCCCTTGCCTTCGTACTCGGCCAAAACCGTGTAGTCGGCGCCGGTGAGATCGACCTCGCCGGTCTTATAGGCGCTGATGGCAGACTGGGTATCCGCAATCGCCAGGAGCTTGATGTAGTCAAGGCTGATGCGATCCTTCTGCACATAGTAAGGGTTCTTCTTTAAAAGGATATACTGCTCGGGCACGTACTCGGCCAGGTAGAAGGGGCCGTTGGCCACGCTCCTTGCCGGGTCAAAGCACCAATCGCCGTTGGTTTCGGTGGCCAGTTCCGCGTGCGACGGGTAAAACACGGGCAGGAAGAGCAGGTCGAGGAAGTACTGGCAGGGCTCCTCCAGGGTGATGACCAGGGTCTTGTCGTCCGGCGCCTCAACGCCCAGGGTGCTTATATCGGCGCTGCCTTCATAGATGGCCTTGCCGTTCTTGATCTTGAAGAGGAAGTCCGAGTAGCCAGAGCCGCAGGCCGGGTCGAGGGCCCGCTGCATGGTGTTGATGTAGTCCGCGGGGGTGCAGGGGCTGCCATCCGACCAGGCGGCGCCTTCGCGGAAGTGGAAGGTGAAGACGGTGTTGTCTTCATTGATGTCGCAGCTCTCGGCGATGATGAAGTCATAAGAGCCATCCGACGCGAGCTCGACCAGCGGAGCCAGCGCGTAGGCCGAATAGTTCCAATAGGTGGTCGAGGAGTTGCCCGCGGGGTCGAGCGTGCCGGTTTCCGGTTCCATGCGAATGATAATACCCTTTTCAGTCCCTGCGGCGGGGGTCGCCGCGCCGCCTGGGTTGCTGCTCCCGGTGCTGATCGGGGCCTGCGAGCCGCCGCAGGCGGCCAAGCCCAACGCGACCAGGGCAAGGGCCAGAAAAACGCTTAAGGTCTTAGCAAAACGGGTCATGTTTTGAACCTCCTTGTGTTTTGTTTATCTTCCGCGCCTTTTTAGGCGTTTGCGGATTGACTGACGGGGGCGTTTACGGGGATGGAGTCGATGCTTCGCCCCCCGCGCTCGCGGATGCGCCACTGTTCGTAGAGGAAGCAGGAAACCCTGCGGTTTTCAATCTCAAAGCTCGGCGGCGCAATGGCCGCGCAGACCTCCATCGCGTAGGGGCAGCGGGTGACGAAGGGGCAGCCCTTCGGGGGATTGATGGGGCTTGGAATCTCGCCTCCCAAGAGGATGCGCTTCTTGGCATGGGCTGCCCTTGGGTCCGGGATGGGCTCTGCAGAGAGCAGAGCGCGGGTGTAGGGGTGGAGCGGGTCATGGTAAACGTCGTTCGAGGGGCCGATTTCGACCATGTGGCCCAAATACATCACCCCGATGCGGTGGGAGATGTGCTTGACCATGCCCAAATCGTGCGCGATGAAGAGGTAGCTGATGCCGCGCTCCTTCTGAATGCTTTCTAAAAGGTTGATGACCTGGGCTTGGATGGAAACATCGAGCGCCGAGATCGGCTCGTCGCAGACGATGAACTCGGGGTCCAGGCTCAGCGTCCTGGCGATGCAGATGCGCTGCCTCTGCCCGCCCGAGAACTCATGCGGGTAGCGGCGGATATGGTCGGGCTTCAGACCCACGAGCTCGAGCAGCTCCTGCACGCGGCGCGTGGCCTGGCCTTTTGTGCAGATCTTGTGGATCTGCATGCCCTCGCCGATGATCTCGCCCACGGTCAGCCTTGGATTGAGCGAGGCGTAGGGGTCCTGAAAGATCATCTGGATTCTGCGGCGATAGGGCAGGAACCCCCTGCGCGAGAGTTTGGCCACATCCTTGCCGTCATAGAGGATTTCGCCGGCGGTGGGCTCGTAGATGCGAAGGAGGGTGCGCCCAAGGCTTGATTTGCCGCAGCCGCTCTCGCCCACGAGGCCGAGGGTTTCCCCCTTGGCGATCTCGAAGGAAACATGGTCGACGGCCTTGACCGCCTGCGAGGATTTCAGGCCTCTTTTTACCTCGAAGTACTTGCACAGATCGGTGACTTCCAAGAGTTTTTCGGCCATTGACTATCCCTCCTCTGCGGCGCTTAGCGCCAGATTGGGCTGGAGCGCGGCGGTGTTCGCGGCCGGCGCTGAAACGGTGATGAGCGCTTCGTCCATGGAGTTTCGCCAGCAGTAGCAGCGGTGTGTGCCCGAAAAGGCGCTCTTTGGCGGCTCCTGGGCGCCGCAGATGCGCATGGCCTCCTGGCACCTTGGCATGAAGGCGCAGCCCGCAGGCAGCTTTAAAAGGTCAGGCGGGGTGCCCGGAATGGGCTGCAAGGGCTCGCTTTCGTCCTTTTCTGAATTGTTGATGCTCCCCAGCAGGCCTTTAGTGTAGGGGTGCTTGGGGCTATAGAAGATTTCTTCCGTGAGGCCCTCTTCCATCACGCGCCCCGCGTAGAGGATGGCGATTCGATCGCAGAGCGTGGCCACGACGCCCAAATCGTGGGTGATCATGACGACAGCCGCGCCGCTTTCATCGGTGAGGGTCTTGATGAGCTCCAGAATCTGCGCCTGCACGGTCACGTCCAGGGCGGTGGTGGGTTCATCCGCGATGATGAGCTTTGGCTTGCAGGCCAGGGCGGTCGCGATGATGATGCGCTGCCGCATCCCGCCTGAAAACTCAAAAGGGTACTGGTCCAGGCGCTTTTCGGGGCTTGGAATGCCCACCTGGCGCATGAGCTCGATGGCCCTGATCCGCGCCTCCTCGCGCGAGCAGTGAATATGGGCAAGGATGCCCTCGCAGATCTGGGTGCCGACCTTTAAGACGGGATTTAAGAAGGTCATCGGGTCCTGAAAGATCATCGAGATCTCGCCGCCGCGCAGCTTACGCATCTTTTTTTCGTATTCGTTGCGCTTTCTTTTCGTGTTGAGATTCGCGGGGGAGATATCCTTGCCGTTAAAGAGGATTTCCCCCTCGGGGATTACGCTGTTTTCGGCCAGCAGGCCCATGAGGCTGAGCATGGAAACGCTCTTGCCGGAGCCCGATTCCCCGACGATGCCGAAGACCTCGCCGGAGGAAACCCGAAAGGAAACATCGCGAAGGGCCTTGACCGTGCCCTGGGCGGTCTTAAAGTGGGTGCTCAAGTGGTTGATTTCTAAAAGGCTCATATCGAAAACGCTCCTTTCGTTATTTGTTGCGGGGGTTCAGCGCGTCGCCGATGCCCTCGCCCAGGAAGTTCAGCGAGAAGATGGTCAGCGAGATCGAAAGCGTGGGCCAGAGCATCTGCAGGGGGTAGAGGGTGATGAATTCCCTCGCGCTTTGGCACATCGAGCCCCAGGAGGCCATGGGCGCCGAGATGCCCACGCCCACGAAGCTCAGGAAGGCCTCGGTGAAGATCGCCTGCGGCACCAAGAAGGTCAGCTGCACGATGATCGGGCCGATCGCGTTGATCATCAGGTGCTTGAAGAGGATGCGCCCGTCGCCTGCGCCCAGCACCAGCGCCGCCATCGAGAATTCCTGCTGCTTGAGCGAGATGATCTGCCCGCGCACCTGCCTGGCCATGCCGATCCAGCCCGGGATGCAGATGCCGATGAGGATGGACTTGGTGTTGGCCCCAAGGGCCATCATGATGAGGATGACGTAGAGCATCGAGGGCACGGCGTAGATGATATCGACCACGCGCATGAGGATGATATCGACCTTGCCGCCCGCATAGCCGGAGATGCCGCCCAGCACGCAGCCGATGAATAGGTTGATGAGGGCGCTGGCAAAGCCGATGAACAGGCTGATTCGGGCGCCGTAGCAGAGCCTGACGAAGATATCCCGGCCGAACTTATCGGCCCCGAGCCAGTGCGCGGCGGAGGGCGGCGCGTTGACGAAGGCCGGGTCCTGCCCATCGTAGGTGTAGGGCACGAGGAAGGGCCCAAACAGCGCCATGGCGGCGAAGAAGACGATGATGACCAGGCCGAACACCGCGCGCTTGTTGCGAAGGAAGCGCGCCGAGGCTTCAGCCAGAAAGCCCTTGGATGAAATGGCGATAAACTCGCTGTTTTGCAGCTCAGGCTCGATGGGTTCGAACCAGAAACCCTTTTTCGTGCTGGTTTCCATATGGAAGCACCTCCCTTTAATCGTTGAACTTGATGCGCGGGTCGACGATCGCGCAGAGGATATCGACCAAGAGATTTGCGATGATGATCACGCCGCCGATGAAAATCGAAAGCCCCAAAACCAGGGTGTAATCGCGGTTTGAGATGGCGCTGACGAACTCCTTGCCGATGCCTGGAATAGAGAAGAGGCTTTCGACCACGAAGGAGCCGGTGAGCAAAAAGGCGATGGCCGGGCCGAAGTAGGTAATCACGGGTAGGATCGCGTTTTTCAAAATGTGCTTGAGCGAAATCTGCCATTTGCTCAGGCCCTTGGCCCTGGCCATGGTCACATAGTCCATCTGCATGGCCTCTGAGTAGGTGCTCTTGACGAGCCTTGAGATCGTGGCGATCGGGCCGAAAGCCTGCGCGATCACCGGCAGGATGTAATGCTTGGGGCTCGTGAGCCCAACCACCGGCAGGGCCTGCAGCCACGCGCCAAACACCACGATGAGCAAAAGCGCGGTCACGAAGCCCGGCAGGCTGACGCCCAGGGTCGCGTAGGAAACGAGAAGCCCGCGGATGAAGCCGCTCTTGGTGCTGGCCTGCCAGATGCCAAGGCCGATGCCAACGACGGCGGCCATCAAAAAGGCCAAAAGGCCGATCTGCATCGTAGCCGGCATGCCCCTGGCAATCAGCGCGACCACGGAGATGTTCTTTTTATATGAGATTCCCAGGTCGCCGTGCAGGACCTTTTCTAAATAAAGCACATATTGGTTGAACAGCGGCTGGTCAAGGCCGTACTCCTTCTCGAGCGAAGCGATCATCTGGGTTGAAACATTCTCGGCCTCGAAGGGGCTGCCCGGCATCAGCCGAACCAGAAAGAAGGTCACCGTGATGAGCACGAACATGGTCGCCACGCCGATGAGAATCCGTTTGATGATGGTTTTGAGCATCTTGGCTCCCCCTTACCCTTTGATTTGTAAGGAAACAAAAAGGCGCTGCGATGGGCCTTGTGGCCCCGCGCAACGCCTTTGTTGACGAAGGATGATGAAGAAAAAACGCTTTAGCCTGGCTCCTGCTTGAGGCGGCGGTCTTTTTTTATGCCAAGGAACAGATCCCTGACCAGGCGGCGGTCGTCGATGACCATGCCGTCTTCAAGAGACGAGAGGCGCCGCATCTCGCGGTAATACAGGAAGCTGACCACCAGCAGCGAGAGGCCGTCTGAGACTGGGTTTGCGTAAAAGACGCCGCTGAGCCCGAAGAAACGGGGTAAAATCAGCAGGCCGGGGATTAGGAACACCCCGCTGCGCGAGAGCGAAACCAGCGTGGCCACCTCGGGCTTGCCGATGCCCGAGAAGTACATCGACACGAGCATCTGGAAGATGCCAAAGAGCATGAATGGCTTGGAGGCGCGCATGGCGCTTACGCCAAAGAGCAAAAGCTCGGGGTCGTTGATGCCGAAAAAGCGGAAGACCGGCTCCGGGGCCAGCATGGCGAGCAGCCAGATGCCCGTGGCGAAGACGAAGCCCATGCCCTGCGAGAGAAGCGAGGCTTTTTGCACCCTGGCGAAGCGCCGCGCGCCGTAGTTATAGCTGATGATCGGCGAAGCCGCCTGGTTTACGCCCATGCCCAGGGTGACGACGAAGCTATCGAGCGTGGCGATGACCGTGAAGAGCGAAAGGGCAAGATCGCCGCCCCGTCCGCCACTCAAGGCGTTTAGATGAGAGTCCATCGCGCCGAAGCCCTGCAGCGCCCGGTTGATGATGAGATTGTAGATGAAGCTCAGCATCTGGAAGATCGAAGGGGCGATCCCCATCTTGGCGATGCCGAGCATCTGGCGAAGGCTCACAGCCCGCAGCCCCATGAAGCGAAGGGGGCTTCTGCCGCGGACGAAGTAGGCCATAGAGAAGAGCGCGCCCACCGTTTGGCTGGCCACGGTGGCCATGGCGGCGCCGCGCACGCCCAAGGAAAGGGGCATTCCGGCGACGACGACGAAGTTCAGCCCCACGTTGACGAAGGCGCCGATCACCGTTGCAAACATCGAATATCTCGTATTGCCCTGCGCCCGAATGACCGCGGCCAGCCCCACGTTGATGAGGTTTGGGATCTGCCCCCAGGCGGTGATCTCTAAATATTCCACCGCGTAGCCGTAATTTTCGCTGCCCGGGTTTGCGCCGCAGGCCACGACCAGCTGCCTTTTGAAGACGATGAACCCCGCGCTGA
>JAITTC010000254.1 GCA_031287285.1 Christensenellaceae bacterium | reverse complement strand
ATCAGGCAAAAGCGGATTGGGCATAGCCCAATCCGCTTTTGCCTGATCAACGAATTTATTCTGCGGGGGTTTGTGCCGGCGCGGTGCCGGACCTTTGGGCTGCCGAAGAGCCGGATACGGAGGAGGGGTCGACGATCAGCGAAAGCCCATCGCCAGCTGCGACGGAAGGAAGGACGCCGTCCCAATTGTCGTAAAACTTGCTGCGCAAAATCGCGTCGATGACCGCGGGCGAAAGCTCGGCCCAGACCGTTTGCACCTCACGCAGCGCCTGCGCTTCGGCCTCGGCCTGCACGATTACGCTTTCTGCCTGGCGCCTGGCGACCTCGAGCTGCTCTTCCGACTTGATGATGGCCTTTTCCTTGTCGTACTGGGCGCGGAGCTTCTCTTGCTCGGCCAGCATCTTCTGCTCGACCGCGTTTTCGAACACGGAGCTGAACGAGATGTCGACGATCGCGAGGTTTGATATGGTGATGCAGTAGTCGGACTCGACCTCCGCCACCAATTCCTGCACGCGGGGGCTCAAGGTCGACCTGGTCTCGATGATGGTCATCGCGGATTGGGAAGAAAAGGCGACCTTGGCCCGTTCCTCGATGATCTTCGATAGCTTTTGCGCGAGCATCGACTGGCTGCCGAACTGGCGGGCAATGTCGGGAATGCGGGTCGAGTCGATGATGTACTGCATCGTCATCTGCACCTCGACCGCCTGGGCGTCCTTCGAATAGGCCTGGAAGCTGAGATCCACCTGCTGGGTTTCGAGGTTATACAGCTCGCCGGTCTGCGAAAAGACGTTGATGGTGTTGAAGCCCGCGCGCTTGACCTCCTTGACGTTGCCCCATTCCTTGATGAGCAGAGCCTCCGTGGCGTTGACGATGCGCACGCTGGAGGCGAAGAGCACGAGGAAAAGCACCAGCAGGATGCCCAGGGGCACCAGCACCGCAAGCATGCGCCTGCCAAGCCTTGAAAACAGGAAGAAGAGGAAGAGCGCCAGCACCAGGGCGAAGGCAGTGAACAGAATCAGGGGCACTTGCATAAAGAAACCTCCTTGCATAGGAAACAAAAAGGGGCCAAATCGGCCCCTTTTAAGCGGAAGGGTTTAGCGCTTCGAGAACTGCGGCGCGCGGCGGGCTGCCTTGAGGCCGTACTTCTTGCGCTCTTTCATGCGCGGGTCGCGCGTGAGGAAGCCGGCCTTTTTGAGGGGATCGCGGAGCTCTGCGTCGGTCTTGAGCAGGGCCCTGGCGATGCCGTGGCGAATCGCGCCTGCCTGGCCGGTGGTGCCGCCGCCGCGGACGTTGATGAGCACGTCGAAGCGGGAACCGGTCTCGGTGAGCGTCAGGGGCTGACGCACGATAATTTTCAGGGTTTCAAGCCCGAAATATTGGTCGATCTCGCGCCGGTTGATCGTGATCTTGCCTTCGCCCGGAACAAGGCGGACACGCGCGATGGAAGACTTCCTGCGGCCAACGGCCTGATAGCTTAAAGCTGCCATTTTAGTTTCCTCCTTGTTTTAATAGCGAAGCTCGAGGGCTTCGGGCTTTTGGGCCTGCTGCTCGTGCTCGCCGCCCTTGTAGACGCGCAGCTTCTTGATCATCTGGCGGCCAAGGGGGTTATGCGGCAGCATGCCGCGGATGGCCTCGGTTACCGCAAAATCCGACTTCTTGGCGATGAGATCGCGGTAAGAAGTCTCTTTCAGGCCGCCGGTGTAGCCTGAGTGGTGGTAATACTTCTTTTGATCGAGCTTATTGCCCGTGAGCAAAACCTTATCGCTGTTGAGGATGATGACGTGATCGCCAGTGTCAACATGCGGGGTGAAGGTGGGCTTATGCTTGCCGCGCAAAATGGCCGCAACCTGGCTTGCCAGGCGGCCCAGGGGCGCGCCCGCCGCGTCAACGACGTACCACTTGCGCTCGATGGTTTCGGCTTTCGCCATAAAGGTCTTCACTGCTGATTCCTCCGCTGCTTAGAAGTGCAATTTAAAATCGCTCATGTTGTTGGCCGCGCACGCTGGTCATTCGCCGCGGAGCGTCGGGCGAGGCCGGGGCTAGTGGCATCGCACGCGAAATCAATTATAAGGCAGGCGAAGCTGCCCGTCAAGAGGGGAAGCGCCGCTTTTAACCGTTTTTGCCCCGTTTTTGCTCGATTCAGGCCCGTTTTTTGCAAAAATCGAGCGCCGCGCCGCCCTAGCCGGTGAAGCTGGGGCCGTTTTGGTCTTCCGGCGGCTCGCCGGGCGGGGTGGGCGGCGTTTCAGCGGGGGGCGCGCTTGCGGAGGGCGTCGCTTTGGGCTTGTAAGGCTTGCGGCCCGCAGCCACCCTTGCGAGGTTGAGCTCGTCAACCTTGATATAGCTGGGAAGCACGGTGTTTTCATCCATATGGGTGAAGGTGAGCTGCCTAATTGTGAGGTTTTCAGCATCGGCACCGATACCTTCTCGGCGAAACTTCGCGCCCTCGAGATGTGCTTCGCTGAGAATTGTGCCTTTTAGTTGTGTGCCGTGGAGCTTGGCGTCCTGCAGATTTGCACGGCAGAGGTCTGCGTCTTTCAGTTCTGCACCGAAAAGATTAGCGTCTTTCAGTTGTGCACCGGAGAGGACAGCATTTTGCAGCTTTGCAAGGCTAAAGTCAATGCCTTGCATCTGCGTATCACTGAGATCAGCGTCTTTTAGCTGTGCATTCTCGAGCTGAGCATTTCGAAGATAGGCCTTAGGAAGATAGGCATATTGAAAGGAACAGTCCTTTAAGGCGCATTTCTTTTCATCCTCGGGGCCGGGGAGCAGACCGGAAAGATCGCAGCGGTCAAAGTTAAGGCCTTCGATTTTTCCATTGAGCTTTGAAACGGCCTGGAGCGCCGCACGCAGATAGCTTGGCGGAGAGTAATGCTGGTCATACCAATCCAGCTTTTCTTTTCGCTCGCGCTTCGCGCTCAGCCATTTCTCGCGTTCATCGTGCACGCGCTCCAGCCATTCGTCGTGAAGGAAATCCGAAAGCAGATTGGTGATGGCTACGTGCTGTTCGGGCGCGTTGAAAGCAAGCGCCAACAGTGCGTGCACGCCGCCAAGCTTAATCGTGTCTACGTCGTTTGCAAGCTGTTCTACGGCGCTCATAAAAAGCTCGTTGTGGTGCTGTTTTTTTTCCTCTTCGTGTTTTTCCTGCTCTAGCTGCAAGGTTTCTTCGGCGCTTTGGGATTGTGCGGCGTCGGTGATTATGCCGATTATGGCAACCAAAAAATCAATTACGGTATCAACCCACCCTGACGGGGATTCATTGCTTCCTTGGGGCAACATAGAGGATGGCACACAAAAACGAACTAT
>JAITTC010000215.1 GCA_031287285.1 Christensenellaceae bacterium | reverse complement strand
TTGAGCACATCCTTGCAAAGGTTGATGGTCACGCGCAAAAGGTAGGCCCTCTCGCTGCGCTCATCGGGCAGCTTTGGCTGCTTTTTATAGATGCGCAGGAAGACCTCCTGGCATACATCCTCAGCCTTTTGCCTATCTTTTAAATAGAAGAAGGCCTGCTTGAGCACCATCGTGCCATACGCCCGCACCAGGCGATCCATATCCTGCAGGGCCCTCACGTCCTTTCTAACGATTCCGTCTTTTCCCCCGTTGCATCTCGTGCTTGGCGCCCCCAAGAGGGCCGCTTTCAGCGAATCTGGCCGTCGCCCTGAACCAGGTACTTGATCGTGGTCAGCTGCTCCAGGCCCATCGGGCCGCGCGCGTGCAGCTTTTGGTTGCTGATGCCGATTTCCGCCCCGAAGCCGAACTCGCCCCCATCGGTGAACCTGGTCGAGGCGTTGACGTAGACGACCGCCGCGTCCACCGCGTTTTGGAACTTCGCGGCGGCGCTTAGGTCGTGCGTGAGGATCGCCTCGGAATGCTTCGTGCCGTATTGATTGACGTGCGCGATCGCTGCGTCAAGATCGGGCACGATGCGCACCGCCAGGATCAAATCGCCAAACTCGCTGTAATAGTCATTCTGCGTGGCGCGCTTGATGCCGGGGCAAAGGAGCTCGGTCTTTTGGCAGCCGCGAATCTCCACGCCAAGGCCCTGCAGGCGCTTGATGCAGGCCGGCAAAAAGGCCTTAGCCACGGCGGAATGCACCAGAAGCGTTTCTGCCGCGTTGCAAACCGAGGGTCTTGAAACCTTGGCGTTCACGATGATCTCTTCGGCCATCTTCAAATCCCTGCAGCCCTGATCCACATAGACGTGGCAGTTGCCGGTGCCGGTTTCGATCACGGGCACCTTTGCGTTTTTCATGACGTTTTGAATCAGCGACGCGCCGCCCCTTGGGATGAGCACGTCGAGGTATTCGTGCATGCGCATCAAATAGACGGCGGCTTCACGGGAAGTGTCTTCCAGGATCGAAACGCTGTCAATCGGCAGGCCGGCCCGGTCGATCGCGCCGCGAAGGAGCTGGGCGATGGCCAAATTCGAGCGGATCGCGTCCGAACCGCCGCGCAATACGCAGGCATTGCCCGACTTTAGACAAAGAGCTGCCGCGTCCGCGGTCACGTTGGGGCGCGATT
Source organism: Christensenellaceae bacterium (assembly GCA_031287285.1). Lineage (GTDB taxonomy): Bacteria > Bacillota > Clostridia > Christensenellales > UBA1750 > JAITGM01. The sequence continues at coordinate 5,502 of JAITTC010000215.1, read as the reverse complement.
CGTAGATGATGCCGATGACCCCAAGCGGCACGCTCACCCGGCGAATTTCAAGGCCGTTGGGGCGCTTCCAGCCGCCTGAAACCCTGCCCAGCGGGTCTTCCAGCGCGACGACCTCCTCAAGGCCTGCCGCCATCGCCTCAACGCGCGCGGGGCTGAGCGTCAGTCGCTCAACAAAGGCAGCGTTCTTACCTGCCTCTTTCGCATCGCGGATGTCCGCGTCGTTGGCCAAAAGAATGGCTTCTTCGCCCGCCCGCAGGGCCTTTGCCATCTGGCGCAGCCCCTCGTTTCGCTGCTCGATGCCGGAAACCGCCAATTTGATCGCCGCTTCTCGCGCATTTTTCCCGATTCGGGTCATTTCTTTCATCTTTTTTGCCGCCTTCCCATTCAAAGCAAAAGAATCCCGCTCATTATACGGGTAAAAAAGCAAAACTGTCAATCATCGCGCCACAGATCGCGCTTTAACCGAAGGTTCGATGAAGCGATATGAAGAATCGCCGATCGGCAGCGCCGATTGGCGATTGTAAGCGGAGCCTAACGTGGCAATCCTTCATCTGATTGATCATGGTTTGCCACAAAACCGCGCAAATCACAGCTCGTTTTTTTCGCCGCCCCTGTTGTCATCGTCAGCCCTTCTAAAAGCGGCGGCACCGCACCGGCAGTTCGGCGTTTTAAGCGGTTCGCTTCCACATATAGCAGGTGATGTACGGCTGCAGGTTATTGTGCGGCGCGTTTCCCCCCGCGCTGCCCGTGTCGCGGATGGAAGTGCCATTTCTCCAATATCCCTGGTTTCCGGTTCCGTTGCCAGTGTCGCCGGCGGCGTCAGGCCACCCGTTGGTGGAGGTGGAATAAGCCACATTCCCGTGTACATGGGCTGGCATCTCCTGGACTGTCAGCTGGTGTGTCTGCTCCCCACCTACCTCTTCGGCGACATCAAAGCTCGGGTTGGCCGCATCCACACCCACCGGTACGCGGCCTTGGCCCCAAATTACCCAAAAGCCACCAAAAAGCGCCGCGGGATTTTCCAGGTTCACGCTCATATAGATCGCTCCAACGGGATAGACAGTCGACAGGATCTCTCGCTTCGCAGCATCTATCGCGTTTTGAAGTTGTGCTAAAGTAACTTCACCCGACGCTCCTTGGGGTCCTTCGGGTCCTTGGGGCCCTTGCAGCCCCTGGGGCCCCATTGGACCCTGCGATCCTTGCGGCCCTGGCGGGCCTGGCTCGCCTCCGCCGGGGCCTGCCGGGCCCTGCGGCCCAGGATCGCCCTGTCTGCCCGGCTCTCCCTGCGGCCCAGGGTCGCCCTGCCTGCCCGGCTCTCCCTGTGGTCCAGGAACGGGGATATACCAACAGCCGCAGCCATTTTTCTTGCAGCATCCCCGCCATGGTTTTTGCTTATCTTCAATATTCATCCTTTTTACTTACCTCCAAACTGCCCGTTTTTAGCAAAACAGGGTTTAATCCATCCTATGCCGAATAAAAAAGCGATGTTACAACGCGGCAGGGCGCTCTGCCGTATTGACTTTTTGCCGTGGCAGAAAAGCTTGCCCAGCTTCCGGGGCATGCCGGTTTTCATCATAAGCCCTGCCCCTTTATGTGAAACTCTACCCGCTATTTTAGCGACCCGTTGATTTTGGATGAGAGAAGCACGAAAGGAGTTAAGGCAAAAAAGCGCCGGAAAAATCCGGTGCTTTTATCGTATTAATTTGTGAGGGAAAAAATCAATACGAACCAGCAACCAAGTAAAAATACCGCTGCCGATTCGTATAATTTCTTGTGGCGACCCGGAAGGGGCTCGAACCCTCGACCTCCAGCGTGACAGGCTGGCATTCTAACCAACTGAACTACCGGGCCACAAAACGCCCTGCTCCAGGGAAGAGCCAAAATAAAAGGAGTAGGCACGGAAGGCGAAAGCCTCCGGCCTATTTTGCGCCCTTTATCGCATCAGCCCCCCTCAGCGAGTCGAAAACCGGCGCTTTCACGTTAGAGGGCGCCTACTTTGGTGGGCCTTCAGGGACTTGAACCCCGGACCAGCCGGTTATGAGCCGGCCGCTCTGACCAACTGAGCTAAAGGCCCAAGCAAAGGGCAAATGGGGAAATGGTGACCCCGAGGGGAATCGAACCCCTGTTACCGCCGTGAAAGGGCGATGTCTTGACCGCTTGACCACGGGGCCACTATTGGTCGGGGTGAAGGGATTTGAACCCCCGGCCCCATGCTCCCAAAGCACGTGCGCTACCAAACTGCGCTACACCCCGGAGCCGCAGACGCGCAAAGCGGAAGCTTTGGCGACGCTGAAGAGTATACTACGCGGCCGGAAGCTTTGTCAAGCAGGAAAACGCGGGGCCCAAAGGCTTTAAAACTGCCCTTTCATTCAAGGGCGGCCGCGCCCGAAAACTTTTGCCCAAAAAACGATAAAGGCCGCGAAAATCACGCCAATATCGGCCTGAAAAACGAATTTTCGATGCTGCTTTTCGGCCAAAGAGGCTGTTTTTGAGGAAGGATTCTGCCGCGCCCATCCTTGTTTGCCGGCACGAAAAAACCCTATCATAAGCCCATAAGGCGGGGATATTTCCCGGGGCAGAAAGGGTGCATGGCGATGGGTGAAGCGATCGTAATCACGTCCGGGAAGGGCGGCGTAGGCAAGACGACGGTGTGTTTAAACATTGGGGCGGCTCTGGCGACGCGGGGCAAGCGCGTCGTCTTGGTTGACACGGACCTTGGGCTGCGCAATCTGGATGTTGTGATGGGGCTTGAAGACAAGATCGTATTCGACTTGGTGGACGTGGTCGAGGGGCGCTGCAGGCTCAAGCAGGCCCTGGTGCAGGACGTGCGCTTTTCGGGGCGGCTGAGCCTGCTGCCGGCCGCGCAGACCCGGGATAAAGACACGGTCAACATCGCGCAAATGCGGGTGCTTTGCAATGAATTGAGGGAGCTTTTTGATTATGTGCTGATCGATTGCCCGGCCGGAATCGAGCAGGGTTTCCGCAACGCGGTGGCGGGGGCCGACCAGGCCATCGTGGTTTCGATGCCCGAAATTTCCGCCGTGCGGGACGCGGACAGGGTCATCGGCCTTCTGATGGCCTATGACATTCCAAGCCCGAAGCTCGTCTTAAACCGCCTGCATCCGCGGCTGATGCGCAAGGGCGACATGATGAGCATCAGCGATACCTCGGAGGTGCTGGGCATCCCCCTTCTGGGCGTGGTTCCAAACGAGGATCAGGTCATTCGCTCCGGGAACCTGGGCACTCCGGTCGCGCTGTCGCAATCGCGGGCCGCGCAGGCCTTCCAGAACATCGCATCGCGCATACTCGGCCAGGAAGTGCCGCTGATGAAGCTCGAAAACCCCTCGCGCGTGGCCTTGGCCAGGCTCTTTGGGGTCATCGGCTAGGAGGGAAGGAAAATGGCCAAGAAGATGGGTTCCGGCGATGTGGCGCGCGAAAGGCTCAAGAGCGTTCTGCGCGAGGACCGCTCGCAGATGACCAACGCGACCATCGGCGCGATGCGTAGCGATATTTTAACCGTTTTGTCGAGTTATGCGGCGGTAAAGGAGGAGGATCTGAACTTCTACATGGTTCGCGGCAGCAGCGAGAGCGAAACCAAGCTCATGATGGAGGCGAAGGTGCGCTCCAGGCGGCGGATCGCGGGGGCAGAAAGAAGCTCCAGGGCGGAAAACTGAGCGCGCGGGCAAAAAAGAGAGAATTCAATTTGCCAAAGCGGGAAGAATCATGGTATACTGGCCATACGAAGAAGCGACAAGATGCTTTGGCAAAGGAGGGCTTGCAGTATGAAGCTCATTATTGCGATTGTTCAGGATGAGGATGCCACGCGCCTGGTCAGTTCCCTGATGAACGAGGGCTATTCCGTGACCAAGTTGGCCACAACCGGCGGTTTTTTGCGCGCGGGCAACACCACGCTGCTGCTGGGTGTCGACGATGAGAAATTCCAGGGCGCGCTGAATGTGATCGAGAAGATCTGCAAATCCCGCAAGCAGATCGCCACCTCGCCCTCGCCCGTTTCCGGCTCGGCGGGCGCCTATGTGCCCTACCCAATCGAGGTAATGGTCGGCGGGGCGACCGTGTTCGTGATGAACATTGACCAATTTATCAAGATCTAATCCCCCTTGGGGAATGCTTGGGCAGCCCGCCCTGTGGAAGGCCCTGCAAAGGGGCTTTGAATCGGGGAAGGCTGCTCATGCCTTTTTGCTCGTCGGGCAAAGGGGCAGCGGGAAGAGCACGGCGGCTCGCTTTTTGGCGGCCGCCGCGCTTTGTCGCGCCGCTGCGCGCCCCTGCGGGGAGTGCGAGAGCTGCAGGCGCGTGCTTTCGGGCACGAACCCGGATCTCATCGAGATGAAGGCGCCAGATACGAGCAAGAGCGGTTCCATCGGGGTCGACGAAGTTCGCGAGCTGACGCGGGAGCTCAGCGAAAAGCCTTTCGGCGGGGGCGGCCGCGCCGTCTTGGTGCAGGGCGCCCACCGAATGACGCCGGCCGCCCAAAACGCCCTCTTAAAAACGCTCGAGGAGCCTGGCGCGGGCACGGTCTTTCTGCTCTTGGCAGAGCAGGAGGAGGCCATGCTGCCCACCATCCGCTCCCGCTGCAGGCTCGTTCGCCTGGGGCGGCTCTCGCTTGAAGAGATGCGGCGCGGCCTGCTGGCGCGCGGCGTGCCCGAAGCAGAAGCGGAAGCGCTTTATGACCGAAGCGACGGCATTTTAGGCCGGGCGCTGGAGATTCGCGGGAACGAGGAAGTTCAAAAGATGGAGGCCTTTTGCGCGTCCCTTCTTGGGGGCGGGGGCGAAAAGGCGATGATCGCAAGGCTTTATGAGGCGGCAAAGTTCGAAAAACCCGAGCAAGCGCTGTTCTTCGATCGTTTAGAGGCCCTGCTTCGGCAAGAGCTGACGCGGGCGGAGCGGCAGGGCGAAAGCTACGCTTCCCCGGGCTTTACATCCCTTGCTCTTCATAGTATGATGAAGGAAATGCTGCTGGCAAAGAAGCGCTTAAGCTCTAATGTGAGCTTTGCTTCCGCGATAGAGCCGCTGTTCTGGCGGCTGTTTGGAGGATAGGGATTTAAAAATGGCAAATATAATCGGCGTGGCTTTTAAGAAGGCCGGGAAGGTGTACTCCTTCGATCCCGGCCGTTTTTCGGTTGAAAAGGGGCAGCAGGTGGTGGTGGAAACCGCGCGCGGCCTCGAGCTTGGCGAGGTGGTCAGCGCCGCGCGCGAGGTTCCCGACGAGGAGCTCACCCAGCCGCTGCGCGGCATCGTGCGCCTTGGCACGAAGCAGGATCTGGAGCGCATCGAGCAGAACAAGGCCCGCGAGGTCGAGGCCTTCGGCGTCGCCGAGCAGCGCATCGCGGCACACGGCCTTGAGATGAAGCTGGTTTCGGTCGAATACACCTTCGATAATTCAAAGATCGTCTTCTACTTCACGGCGGATGGCCGTGTGGACTTCCGCGAGCTGGTGAAGGACCTGGCTTCCATCTTCAAGATGCGCATAGAGCTGCGCCAAAT
>JAITTC010000144.1 GCA_031287285.1 Christensenellaceae bacterium | reverse complement strand
GCACCTCGCAGCCGATAGAATGCAGCTTTTTGGCGATTGGGTAGGCGATGGCCGTGCCCACGCCGCCGCCGATGACGCAAACCTTTTTAAGCCCCTCGGTGTGGGAGGCGAGGCCCAGCGGGCCCACGAAGTCGCGAAGGGAATCGCCCTCCTTCAGGAGGTTTAAGCGATAGGTCGTCGCCCCGACGATCTGAAAGATGATGGTGACGCTGCCCTTTTCGCGGTCGAAGTCCGCGACCGTGAGCGGGATGCGCTCGCCCTTATCGTCCACGCGGAGGATGATGAACTGGCCGGGTTCGGCCTTGCGCGCGACCTGCGGCGCGTCGATTTCCATGAGGGTAACGCTCGGGTTTAAAGCCCGTTTTTTCAGGATTGTAAACACGGCTGAGCTCCTTTCAAGGCGCATGAGCGCGATTTGCGGCCATCCATGCGCGAAAATCGCAAAATCAGTTTAACGCCAGGGGCCATCGTTGTCAATGTGAAAAGGTTAACGAATAAAAGGAAGACGATCAGGTAAAAGGAAGACGATCAGGCGGGTTTACGCGGGGAGCCATGCCTGCTATGATGGGGGAAAGTAAGACCAAAACGGGAGGAAACGGCGTATGAACAGGAACGAGCTGAAGGAAAGGGTTCTGGCGGCGAATTTAGAGATCAAGAGGAGTGGCCTGGCGATTCTCACCTGGGGAAACGCCTCGATGCGCGACGCCGCGAGCGGCGAAATCGCCATTAAGCCAAGCGGCGTCGCCTACGAAGCCCTGCGCGCCGAGGATATCGTGGTTTTGGGCCCCGAGGGCCAGATCATCGAGGGGGCTTTGCGCCCGTCGTCTGATACCGACACGCACCTCTGCCTTTACCGGGCCTTCCCGGGGGTGAACGGCGTGGTGCACGCCCATTCGCCCTACGCGGTGGCCTTCGCCCAGGCGGGGCTTGCGATTCCCTGCCTGGGCACCACCCATGCCGACAGTTTTTATGGGGAAATTCCCTGCACCCGGGCGCTGAGCGAGGAGGAGATTGCCGGGCGATATGAATGGGAAACGGGCAAGGTGATCGCGGAGGCCTTCGCCGGGCGAAGCCCCTTGCATACGCCGGGCGTGCTGGTCAGCGGCCATGGCCCCTTTGCCTTTGGCGGGGACGCGGAAAGCGCGGCCCAAAGCGCCGTCATCTTGGAAGAGGTGGCGAAGATGGCGCTGCTGACCCTGCAGCTAAGGCCAGGTGGAGCGGGCGCCGAGAAGGCGCTGATGGATAAGCACTTTTTTCGAAAACACGGCGAAAACGCGAGCTATGGGCAAAAGAAGGGGGCGCCGCGATGAACGCCGGCGGGCAGGGGCGCCTTGTTTTGAAGAAGGGGATCGGCGCGCCCTGCCGCAATATTCCAATGCCGAGCGGCAGCCCCTTTTGGCGGCCGAGCCCCTGATTTTGGCGGGCACGGCGCAAAAATGGAGCAGCCGCCTTTTTGAAAAAACCAGCTTTACAAACTCTTCATTGACTAAGGCCACGGAAGCGGCCATAATGAAAGGGCGATTTTCGGGCATTAAGGCAGGTTTTTAAAGCAAGATGGGCTATGTCATTTCGGCGGTGCGAAGGGGTTCCCTGGCGGAAGAGCTGGGGCTGGAAAGGGGCGACGAGCTGCTCTTCATCAATGGGGAAGCGCTCATCGACCTCATCGACTACCAATACCTGACCGCGGGCGAAAAGCTGAACCTCATTTGCCGCAGGGGCGATGAGGAAATCGAGTTTGACTGCGAAAAAGACGATTTTGAGGAGCTCGGCGCCGAATTTGAGGGCGAGATGCTCAAAACCAGGCTCTGCGCCAACCGCTGCGTGTTCTGCTTCGTCGATCAGCTGCCCAGTGGCTGCCGCGAAAGCCTCTATGTGAAGGATGACGACTGGCGGCTTTCGCTGATGATGGGCAACTTCGTGACGATGAGCAACGTTGGGGAAAGGGAGCTCGATCGCATCATCACAAGGCGCGCCTCGCCCCTGTATATTTCCGTGCACGCCACAAATCCTAGCCTGCGGGCTTATCTTTTGGGCAACGAGAGGGCTGGAGAGATCCTGCCCACGCTGCAAAGGCTGAAGGACGCGGGGCTTGCCTACCACCTGCAGGCCGTGCTCTGCCCGGGGATCAACGACGGCGAGGAACTCGGGCGAACGATAGAGGAGCTGTATGCCCTGCGGCCCGCCGCGCTTTCGCTGGCGCTGGTGCCCGTCGGGCTGACGCGCTCGCGCGAGGGCCTGCCAGAGCTCCGGCCCTTCACGCAGGAAGAGAGCGCCGAGATCATCGAGCAAACCGAAGGCTTTCAGGCTCGTTTTTTGAAGGAGAGCGGCAGCCGCTTCGTCTTCCCCGCAGACGAATTCTATTGCAAGGCCCAAAAGCCCTTTCCGCCGCCGTCGAGCTACGAGGGCTACCCGCAGATCGAGAACGGCGTGGGGATGTTCGGCCAAATGAGCGAGGACTTTGAGTATGGCTACGGCGAAGGGCTGCGGCCGCCAAAGGGGCGGCGCGATCTGATCCTGGCTTGCGGCAAGGCCATTGAGGGGCGAATGCGCGCCTATCTTCAGGCGCACCCGATTCAGAACGTCCGCGTGCGGGTCGTCGGCGTCGAAAACCGCTTCTTTGGCGCGAGCGTGGACGTGACCGGCCTGCTGACCGGCAGCTGCCTGCGCGAGGGGCTGAAAAACCAGCGGGCGGACGAGCTTCTTCTAAGCTCGAGCATGTTCCGTGCGGGCAGCCATGTTTTTTTAGACGATTCCAGCGCCGAAGAGCTATCAAAGGCGCTTTCCATGCCCATTCGCATCTGCCAAGAGGGCGGCGATGGGCTTTTAGAGGGTCTTTGCGGCCGAGGAGGGGAGCAAATCCATGGGCAGTAAACCGATCGTGGCCGTGGTGGGCAGGCCGAATGTGGGCAAGTCCACGTTCTTTAACAAGATGGCGGGGGCGAGGATCGCCATCGTCGAGGATACGCCGGGCGTCACCCGCGACAGGGTCTATGCCGACGTGAGCTGGCAGAACGACAGCTTCACATTGGTCGACACCGGCGGCATCGACCCCTTTTCGACCGACCCGTTGCTGACGCAGATGCGCGAGCAGGCGGCGATTGCCATTGAAACGGCCGACGCGATTTTGTTCTTCGTCGATGGGCGCGAGGGCATCGTCGGGGCCGATCACGAGGTCGCTTCTCTGCTGCGGCGCGCGAAAAAGCCCGTGCTGCTGGTGGTCAACAAGATCGATTCGCCCATGGCGGAGGCCGAAAAGCTCGACTTTTACGCCCTTGGCATAGGCGAACCGATGACGATCTCGTCGGTAAACCTCCTTGGCATCGGCGATTTGCTCGAGGAGCTTTGCAAGCTTTTGCCAAAGCAAGACGAGACGGAGGGGGAAGAGGGCGCGGAGCCCGTCCAAATCGCCGTGGTGGGCAAGCCGAACGTGGGCAAATCCTCGCTGGTGAACTCGATTCTGGGCGAGAGCCGCGTCATGGTTTCAGACATCGCGGGCACCACGAGGGACGCGATCGACAGCCCCTTTTCGGTGGGCGAGAGGAACTATACCATCATCGACACGGCAGGCATCAGAAGAAAGGCCAAGATCGAGGATCGAAGCCTGGAGCGCTACTCCGTCATCCGGGCGCTGGCCGCCATCCGCCGCTGCGATGTGGCGCTGGTGCTCCTCAATGCGCAGGACGGCGTCACCGAGCAGGACCAGCGCGTGGCGGGCTATGTGCGCGAGGAGGGCAAGGCCTGCGTCGTGGTGGTCAACAAGTGGGATTTGATCGAAAAGGAAACCGGCACCCTGGAAGCCTACTCAAAGGCGCTTCGAAACGAGCTGAAATTCCTCGATTACGCCAAAGTCGCCTTCATCAGCGCCAAGACCGGCCAGCGGGTGCAGCGCCTTTTGCCCCTTGTGGACGAAGCCTTCGAGAACGCGGCGCGCCGCATCCCCACGGGCGTGCTCAACGACGCCTTGCACGAAGCCGTCACCGTTACGCCGCACCCGTCCGACAGGGGGCGCAGGCTGCGCATCTATTACGCCACCCAGGTTTCTACAAAGCCGCCGACCTTCGTGCTCTTCGTCAACAGCAAGGAACTCTTTCACTATTCCTATGAGCGCTATATCGAAAACCATTTCCGCAAAAGCTTCATGCTCGAGGGCACGCCGATCCGCATCCTCGTGCGCGAGCGCGGCGAAAAGGAGGCCTGAG
>JAITTC010000122.1 GCA_031287285.1 Christensenellaceae bacterium | reverse complement strand
GCAGCGGCCCGTCAGACCGCACAAAATGGGTGAGCGGGCCGCCTTCTTCTGGCTGCTGAACGTCCACCACCGGCAGGCCGTTGAGGGTACCGCGGTCCGCTGGCTGGCCGCCGCCCTCCGGGTAAAAGGCGCTGTCTTCAAGCTCAACGCGCCAAAGCCCGGGGCTTTCTTCGCTCTGGGCCTTGATTCCGGCCTGGAAGGCCCGCGCGAGCACATCCCGGTGAAAGAGATAGATCATGAAACAACAACCCTTTATATCAAATAAGAGGAGGGTCAGCAGCAAAAGCGGCCGCCCCCGCAGGCGCTTAGGCAAAGCAGGCACTGGCAAAGCTGGCAGAAGCCGTCGCCCATGCCGCCAAAGCTGAACTTCCTGCGGTTTTGCTGCAGAACGCCGTCGAGCTGCTCAAGGGCCTGCCTGTATTCTAGCGTACCCGGCTCCATACGGCAAGCGGTTTCAAAGCATTCGCGCGCGCCGGCGAACTGGCCCTTGCGCATGTTGACCAGGCCATAGAGGTAATGCCAGCGCGCGGGGCGATCCTGCATGGCAAGGAGCAGGCTCTCGGCCCGCAGAACCTGGCCCATGGCGATGAGCTGGCGGATCTCTTCAAAGCCGAAGCTGCCGCCCGCGCCTTCGTAGCCGCCGGAAGAACCATAGCCGGAGGCGCCGCCGTATTGCCGGTAGCCCCCGTAGCCGCCGGCGCCCGAGCTGCCGCCCGCGCGCATTTTTTGGATCTGGTCGTAGGCCGCGTTGATCTGCTTGGCCTTTTCAGAGGCCTGATCCTGCACGTTTTGGGGCGCTGCGGCGTAGCGATCCGGGTGATAGCGCTTCACGAGGTCGCGGTAGGCCTTCTTGATCTCGTCGTCGCCGGCGTTTGGTGAAACGCCCAGGATTTGATAGGGATCCATCTTCCCCTCCTCAAAGAATCCGCCCGGCCCAGGGGCTTCGTTCAAGCTGCCTATTCTCGCTTACGGCCAAGGAAACGGCGGGCAGGCCCCATTGCAAGACGTTTTGCACGATCCCCTCATTGCGGAGCGGCTCGGTGAGCTCAAAAGCCGCCAGGGCTTCGTCTTCACAGAGCGCCAAAAGCGGTAAAAGCCGCCCGGCAGCCTCTTCCCGCGACCAGCCCCTTTGAACCAGCACGTTATAATTCCCCGATTTTTCGTCGCGGCAAAAGTCGTCGAGCGCGTCGATCCAGTAGACCCAGCGCCCCAGGCAAAGGCCCATCCAGTTCATGGATTCCTCGGCCCCTTTGGGCGCAGCCTGGGCGAAAAGCCCGGCCATGAAGCGCGCAAAGGGCCCCGAAGCCTCGTCTAAATCGTCGCAGCGCGCCCCTTCGAGCGCGGCCTGCTCCTCATCCATCGCAAGGATGGCCGCGGCGACCTTAGGCCTGGCCTTTTCGGCCCTGTTCAGCGGCCCCGCGATGAAGGGCCGCGCAAGGGGCGTAAGGCGGCCGCCGTCGCGGCGGTCGTCGCGCAGCTTCTCGGCAAAGAGCAGCAGGTGCAAATCAGCGCTCAGCACCACAGCCTCGCATTGCACAGCCGGCACGCGGCGAAACCGCCCCGGGCAAAGGGTTTTTGCAAGCCTTGGCTCCTCTGGCGAAAAAGCGTCATAAAGCGCCGCGAAAAAGGCCAGGTCATAGCGCAGCAGCAGCCTGCAAGGCGGCGAAATGCCCCCAAGATCCGCGCAAACGCCGCAATAATAGGCGCGGAACAGCGCGTCGTCATAGACGCTGAGCTTGGGGCGGAAGGGGCGCAGATAGCCGAACAAGCTCTTCCTCCTTTGGCACTCGCTTGGCGTAAAGGCAGGCGCGGCCCGGCCAGCGCCGCCGCTCTAATCCTTAGTTTAGCAGAAAAAGCCCCAAACAGCCATGGACTTTCTGTGAATTTTGGGCATAAGAAGCCGCCCCGCAAAAGCGGAGCGGCCATGGCCCCAGCGAAGGAATCCCCCGCTGGGGCATTTAGGAAGGGTACCAGCCCATATCCACCGTCGCGCTTTGAATGCGAATGTTTCCGTTTTAAAGGACGACCGTAAGGGCAATCGCCTTTTTTTGCTCCCCGTCTTGCGCCCAGAACTGCACGGTTCTAGCCCGGATGAACACGGCCTCGTCCATGCTCTGGGGGAAGGGCTTGCCGGCCACATCACCAGCCCGAACGCTGTGCTCCACAACCGTGGGCTCAAAGTCCGCGTCGCCGCCCTTCCACAGCGACGTTTCCCTGGCGTATTTCAAGGCCAGGGCCGCGCACTCCGCCCTGGATTCCTCGGTGTTTGGCAGGGTCTCTGCATAAGGGGGCATCGCGATCGTGGTATCGAGCAGCCATCTTTGCAGCTCCCCGCTTCGGCCGTCGAGCTGCAGGGCGAACGCCTCCCCGCCCTTTGTGTAGATCTTCGCTCCCCAGTACGGGGAGCCAACGCCGAGTTCTTTCCCGGCAAAGGCAGCCTCGGAAGCGTAAATTTCCTCGGGCTGCAACCCCAAATAGCGCTCGGCTGCGGCAAGCAGAATCGGCACGATCTCTTCATAGCCCAAATCCCCTTCTTCGGGGGTATAAAGCCCCCGCACCCAGGGGAAAAGCTCGCTTTCTTCCGCAGAAGCGGCGGCAGGGGGCGGCGAAAGCGCGATTTCCCGCCCTAAAAGCACGGCCACGGTGAGCGCGAGGAAGCCCGGGGCATAAAAACCAAGTCTTTTCATCTTCAATCGCCGCCTTTCACAGGCCCGGTTCGTTCCAAGATGCGGGGCCTAGGTCAGGGAAACGGGCCTTCCCTCCCTCGCGGACTCGTACACGCCCATCATGAGGCTAAAGGTCGCGCGCACGGAGTCCAGATCGTTCACAAAGGCATCGCCGCTCTTAATGCAGCGGTAGAATTCCGCGATGCAGGCCTGGTGGCCGGAACCCCAATAGGCCTTGCCCAGGGCGGTTTCGTCGTAATCCGTAAAAATCGCGGCGGCGCCCGCCGGCCTTTCGGTGACGCCGTTTCCCTCCATGCGGGCGCTCCCCTTCTCAAAGCTCAGCTCCAGCAGAACCGGGCTATCCTCGCAATAGGCGGTGGTCGCGTAGAACAGCGCCTTCTTTTCGCCAAAGTCGATGGTCGCCTCGACGGTATCCTCCACCTCGATCACGCCCTTCAAGTGGCGGTTTGCGCAGCTTGCCTCCACGCCAAGCGGTCTGCCCAGCAGCTGCGCGAGCAGATCCAGGGTGTGGATGCTCTGGTTGATCAGCGCGCCGCCGCCCTCTGTGGCCAGGGAGCCGCGCCAGCCGCTCTCTAGATAGTAGGGCGCCTCGCGCTTCCAGGTCACGAAGGCGCGCGCACCAAGAACCCGGCCATAGCGCTCTTCCTCCGCAAGCCTTTTCAGGTGCAGAAACGCCCCGATGAAGCGGTTCTGAAAGCAGATGCTCAGGCGCCCTTCGCCAAAGGCAAAGGCAGCCTCCAGCTCCGCGAACTGCGCCCTCGTGATGGCGGGCGGCTTTTCCATCAAAACGTGGACGCCATGCCGGTGCGCAAGGATCGCCATGGGCACGTGCAAGAAATGCGGCGTGCAGATGTGGAGAACCTCGGGTTTTTCGCGGGCGAGCAGCTGATCGAGCGAGGAATAGGCCCTGCCGCCGAAGCGCGCGGCGTAGGCCTCGGCCCTTTCGGGCAGAATATCCGCGCAGGCGATGAGCTCCGCGCCCTCCAGCGCGGCGATGGATTGGCCGTGCACCTGGGCGACCCCGCCGCAGCCGACCACGGCGACCTTCAGCATAAAAAGCCCTCCTTCATATCCCTTACACTTCTCGCCCCGCGCCCCTGAGCGCCAGGCGGTAAACGCAGTAGCTCCCAAGCGCCTTGTAAAGCGTAAATCCGCAGCGCGCGTACATTTCCGGGTAGCCATGGTAGTGCTCAAAAAGGTCGTGCTCCCCGCTTTGGGGGTAGGCCTCCAAAAAGTCAAAGCCCTCGGCCGCCGCATCCCGCGCGGCTCTGCGCAGCAGCGCGGTGGCCAGGCCCCGGCGGCGCTGAGCGGGGGCGACGATGAAGCAGGTCACCGCCTTGATCTTCGCCGTCTCGCCCTCCTCCCAGATCTCGGGGTTGGCGCAGAGCCGCCGGAAGCTGCCCTTTTCAGCCACATTGCACCAGGCCACGGCGCTTTCACCCTCATAGGCCAAATAGCCCCGCATCGTGCCGGAGGCGATGAGAGAGGCCGCAGACTCGCGCAGCACCCTCTTCGGCCAGCCATCCGGCTCGCCCTTGTGCGCTTCCTCGAGGGCGCGGCCATCCTCGTCGCTTCGGTGGTAGTAGCTGCAGTAGCAGAAGGCCCATTCGGCGTGGTCCGCAAAGGCCGCCTCATCGAAGAAGGCGAAGAAATCGCCCTCCCTTTCGGGGGTAAGCGGAAGGATCCGCGCTTCCATGGCAAAATCCTCCTTTTTGCTATTCGATCGCCCTCTTCAGCGCCAGCATGTTCTCTTCAATGGTCGAGCCCGCGCGAAAGACCGAGGAACTCCCCGCGACGAAGATCGATGCCCCCGCGGCGCGCATTCTTTTGGCGTTTTCAAGGCTCACGTTGCCATCCACCTCGATGGGCAGATCGCTTCGCCCCATCTCGCCCAGCATCTTGCGCGCGCGGGCGATCTTATCGAGCGCGCCGGGCACCATCTTCTGCCCGGCAAAGCCCGGGTTTACGGTCATGAGCAGCAGCATGTCGATTTCCCCGGCCACTTCCTCTAAAATGGCAAGGGGCGTCGCTGGGTTCAGCGCCACGGCAGGCCTGCCGCCGGCCGCACGCACGAGACTTAACGCCTTTTGCAGGTGCCGCGTGCTCTCTGCGTGCACGCTCACGATGTCGCCCGGCTGAACCTGGAACAGCGCCAGATGCCTTTCGGGGTTTTCGACCATCAGGTGGATGTCTGCCGGAACGCCGGCCGCCTTCCTCGCCGCGAGGAGCAGATCGGGCCCCAGGCAGAAGTTTGGCACAAAGGCGCCGTCCATCACGTCAAAGTGAAAGTATGCGGCTCCGGCAGCCTTCAGGGCCAGCAGATCCCCCTC
>JAITTC010000112.1 GCA_031287285.1 Christensenellaceae bacterium | reverse complement strand
GGGGCCGGGGGGTTTGTCGGGCGCGGCCCCCCGGCCCGCCGCCCCGCCCGCCCGGGGGCGCGGGGGCGCCCCCCCCCCGCCGGCGGGCCGCGAAGCGGCCCGGACCCGTCGAGCGCCCTGCGAGGCGGGTGCAACCAGTAAAAAGGCCGGCGAGCTTGCGCCCCGGGCCCGCGCTTGCAAGAGCCGGGAGCGCGAGTGCGTCTTTTTGCGGAAGACGAGCTGCGGCAAAGCGCAATGGACGGCCGGGAGCGCAAGCGCGGCGAAGAGTTGACATTGGGCGCTTTTTGGTTATCCTAACTATTGAAAAGGGAGGGATCCTCATGCCGAGCGAATTCAATTGGCCAAGCCTTGTGCTGAGCCTGTTCCTTCTTGCGTGTCTGGCCCTTTCGCTGGCCTTTTTGATCAGAAGAAGGAAGGGGGCCGGCTGCTCCGGCTGCTCGAGCCGCGGTGAGGAAGGCTGTGCGGGCTGCCCTTTTGCCCAAACGCGAAAGTAGCCGCTCTTTTTTATTTTTCAGGCTTTTTTCGTGAAAGAATGCGATTTTATCGGCCTTTGACCCTGAGCTGCGCATAACATCGCCCGAGGAGGAAAAACTGGAGGGGTAATATTTTTCTTTGGAGGGAAAGCGGCATGCGGCATGTTGGCCTGGATTTTGCCCTCGATCTCGCGCTCACTCTGCTGGTTCTTTCTTTGCTGGCTCTGCTTTGCGCGTTTGGCGGCAGGGTTTTTCGTTCGAAGCCCGGCCCTCAGCTGAAGGCCGTCTATGTGTGCGCTTCCCCTTCTTTAAGCGAGGAGGTCGATGGATGAACGGCGGCAACACATCAAAGCACACGAGCTATGACGAGAAGGTGAAAAGGCTTTCGCCAAAGAGCGAAAAGCCCATGAGCCTGGTCAAGGCCTTCGTGGTCGGCGGGCTGATCTGTGTGCTCGGCCAGCTGATTCGCGATACGGGCCTGGCGTTTGGGCTCGATGAGGAAGCGGCGGCGCTGCTTTGCACCTTTTTATTGATCTTTTTAAGCGCGCTGCTCACGGGGCTTGGCGTGTATGATAAGCTTGGGCGCTTCGCCGGCGCGGGTTCCATCGTGCCCATCACGGGCTTTGCCAATTCGATGGTTTCGCCGGCGATGGAATTCAAACGCGAGGGCTATATCACGGGCGTGGGCGCGAAGATGTTCGTGATCGCGGGGCCGGTTTTGGTCTATGGCATCTGCTCGTCGATTTTGGTTGGGCTGATCTATTTTTTTCTGCGAATCGCGTTTAAGGGGTGAGCGCTTGATGAATAGGAACACGAAGAGGAGGGGCCGCCAGAGTTATGTGCTGCCCTCCAAGCCGCGCGTGAAGAGCTTTGCGGCCATCGCCGGCAAAAAGGAAGGCGAAGGGCCGTTTGGCGCGGATTTTGACATCGTGATTTCAGACGACACCCTCGGCGAAAAGAGCTGGGAAAGGGCCGAAAGTCGGATGCTGGAGGACGTGATCCGCCTTTGCCTTGAGAAAAAGGACCTATTGGCGGAAGGGGTGGACGCCTTCTTGGGCGGCGACCTTTTAAACCAGATCGTTTCCGCTTCCTTCGCGGCGCGGCAGCTGGGGATGCCCTTTTTGGGGCTTTACGGCGCCTGCTCGACCATGGCGGAATCGCTCTTGATCGGCTCGATGCTCATCGACGGGGGCTTTGCCCAAAACGTCGTCTGCGCCACCTGCAGCCATTTTTCAACCGCCGAGAGGCAGTATCGCTTCCCCTTGGAAATGGGCAGCGTGCGCCCCCCCTATGCGCAGTGGACGGTCACCGGCGCGGGCGCCACGGCGCTGACTGCAGAACAAAACCACCCCATTGCAATTGAGAGCCTGACCCTCGGCGCGGTGGTGGACTATAACCAAAACGACGAGAACAACATGGGCGCCGCCATGGCGCCTGCGGCGGCGGACACGCTGCGCCGGCATCTGACCGAGATGAACCGCAGCGCGGACTATTATGACTTGATCGTGACCGGGGATTTGGGGCGCGTAGGCCAGGCCCTCTTCGAAGAGCTTTGCGCCGACCATAAAATAGAGCTTAAAGGCCGCTATATGGACTGCGGCAGCGAGATCTTCGCGCCGGAACAGAACCTATACGCCGGGGGCAGCGGGTGCGGCTGCTCGGCCGTGGTGCTCAACGGCAAGCTTTTGAAGGAGATGGAGCGGGGGGAAAGGCGCAGGATGCTGTTCATGGCCACGGGCGCGCTGCTCTCGCCCACGACGACGCTGCAAGGGGAGTCGATTCCGGGCATTGCGCACGCGGTTTCGCTGGAGGTATGCTGAAATGCCAATGTATTTAAGGGTTTTTGCCATTGGGGGGCTGATCTGCGTGGCCGGGCAATTGCTGCTCTTGTATACGAGGCTGGGCTCCGCAAAGGTTCTGGTTCTGTTCGTGACGCTGGGCGTGTTTTTGAGCGCTTTAGGCCTATATCAGCCGCTGGCGGACTTCGCCGGGGCGGGCGCGACCGTGCCGCTGACCGGCTTTGGGCATCTTTTGGCCAAGGGAGCCATCAAGGCCGTGCAGGAGGATGGCCTGGCCGGCGCGCTGACCGGCGGAACGGCGGCGGCGGCGGGCGGCATCGCGGCCGCCGTGGCGCTTGGCTACGCGGCCGCACTGATCTTTACGCCAAAAACGAAGGAATAGTGCTCC
>JAITTC010000093.1 GCA_031287285.1 Christensenellaceae bacterium | reverse complement strand
TCACACCGTCGCCGCAATCGGTGCCGCCACGCGGGGGAGTGGCCAGCGTAAACGACTCAATTCACACCGCCGCCGCAATCGGTGCCGCCACGCGGGGGAAGCGACCTGCATGAACGGCTCAATTCACACCGTCGCCGCAATCGGCACCGCCGCGCGGGGGAAGCGGCCAGCGTGAACGGCTCGGTCCACATCGCAGCCGCGCGCGGGGAAGCGGTGGCCTCGTTGAAGAGGGCACAAAAAAGCGCGGAACCGAAACGGTTCCGCGCTTTTTCAAGCTGCTTTTACTCCTCATCGTCCTCAAGCTTGGCGTTTGCGATGATCTTTTGGGCGATGTTGGCGGGCACTTCCTCGTAGCGGACGAACTCCTTATCGAAGTAGCCGCGCGCCTGGGTCATGGCGCGAAGGTCGGTCGCGTACTTGAAGACCTCGGAAAGCGGGGCTTCGGCGGTCACCTTCTGCCCGCCATCTTCCTGATCCATGCCCATGATGCGGCCGCGCCGGCGGTTCATGTCGCCAATCACGTCGCCCATGTACTCGTCGGGCACATGAACCTCGAGCTTATAGACCGGCTCGAGGAGGATGGGGCTCGCGTCGACGCACTTCTTCAGCGCAAGGCGCGCGGCCGTTTTAAAGGCCATTTCAGAGGAATCCACCGGGTGGTAGGAGCCATCGTAAAGCGTCGCGCGGATATTGACCAGCGGATAGCCCGCGATGACGCCGCGCGGCAGATTTTCGCGCAGGCCTTTTTCGACGGCGGGGATGAAGGAGCGCGGCACAACGCCGCCCACGACCTTATCGACGAATTCGAATTCGGGGCCCTCGAAGATCGGCTCGAACTCGATCCAGCAATGGCCGAACTGGCCGTGGCCGCCGGTTTGCTTCTTATGGCGCCCCTCCGCCTTGATGGATTTTTTGATGGTTTCGCGGTAGGGGAGGCGCGGGTCGCTAAGCTCGCAGGCCACGCCGAATTTCGAGGCTGCCTTGTGGGTCAAGACGTCAAGATGCATCTCGCCCTGGCCGGAGATGATGGTTTCTGCGGTTTCCGCGTCTTTAGAGATCACGAAGGAGGGGTCTTCTTCCATCAGGCGATGCAGGGAGGAGAAGATCTTATCTTCATCGCCCTTGTTCTTGGGGAACACCGCCATCGAAAGGGAGGGCCTTGGGAACTCGGGGAAGTCGTAGCTGAAGGCTTCGCCGGGCGCGCAGAGCGTATCGCCCGTGACGACGGACTGCAGCTTGGTGAGCACGCCGATGTCGCCTGCGATGAGCTTATCGACCGTGGTGAGCTTCTTGCCGCGCATGATGGAAACGCCGCCTGCCTTGATCGGCTTGTCGATGGAAACGGTCACAAACGAGGTATCGGAGCTCAGGGAGCCCGAAAGAACCTTTAAAAGCGAGATCTTGCCCACGAAGGGGTCGGCCATGGTCTTGAAGACCAGCGCCGAGAAGGGGGCGGATTCGCTGGGTTCGCGCCGAATCTCTTCACCGCCCGGCTTTTTGCCGATTGCGGCGCCCTTTTCGAGCGGCGAGGGGAAGAGCTCAAGGAGGAAGTCCATGATGTTGGCAACGCCAAGGCAGGGCACGGCGGCCGAGCAGAACACCGGCGTAATATCGCCAGCGGCGGTGCCTTCGGCCAGGCCCTTGGCCAGTTCCTCGGGGGCAAGGCTGCCTTCGTCGAAGAACTTTTCCATCAGGGCGTCGTCTTCGCCGGCGGCGGCCTCGGTCAGCGCTTCGATGAGCTCGTCGATCCTGCCCTGCTGGGCCGCGTCGGTGGGCACTTCCTTGGTTTCGCCCTTTTTGCCCGTGAATTCATAGCTCTTGCCGGTGCTGGGCACGGTATAGCCCTTAAAGGCCCCGCCGGATACGACGGGCAGCATCATCGGGGCGAAGTTCACGCTCGGGTAGCGCTCTTTCAGGGCGTCAAAGACCTTATCGAAATCCGCGTTCTCGCGGTCCATCGCATTGATGACCACGGCACGGGGAACCTTATGCTTTAGGCAGTAGTCCAGGGCCTTTTCGGTGCCGACCGAAACGCCGCTGACCGCGCTTGCCACGACCAGGGCGCCATCCGCCACGGCGAGGGGGCCCGGCATCTCGCCCGCGAAGTCGAAATAGCCTGGGATGTCGATGAAGGTGATTTTATGATCCTTCCACTCGAGCGGGGCGACCGCCGAGCTGATGGAAATGCCGCGCTTAATCTCTTCCGGATCGTAATCCGTGGTGACGCTGCCATCTTCGACGCGGCCCATGCGGTCTACCGCGCCGGCTGCAAAGAGGAAGGCCTCGGCCAGGGTGGTCTTCCCATCGCCGCCATGGCCGACAAGAGCGATATTCCTAAGGAATTTTGCATGAACCTCTTTCATTGGGGATCCTCCTCGCGCATTTGCTATTTTAACGCAACCGCACAAACGGTAATCCCATTTTAACATGAATCGCTCGCGTTGAAAAGCCCCGCAGGGTAAGAATCTTTCCCAGCGGAGCGGGGTTTTGCCGGCCGGCCAAGGGCCTTTTTGCGGCGTTTATGAAACGACGAAGTGTAAAAACCGTGTTGAGAAGGGCCAAGGGCTTGACAGCAGGTGTAAAGAAGCCCTATACTCGGCCCGGCGGCAGGGGGAGCCCGGCCATTACAAAATGAAAAAAGGGGAAGAGCATGAATCGCAACCTTTCGCTTCTAAGAATGACGGCAGCCGCGCTTCTGATCGCTGTGGGCATCGTCATCCCGATGGTTTCGCCCGTGAAGATCGTGATTGAGCCCATGTCATTCACCTTGGCCAGCCATGTGGCCATCTTCATCGCCATGTTCATTTCGCCCATGGCGGGCATTGCCGTGGCCGCGGGGACGACGCTCGGCTTTTTCATCGCTGGCTTTCCGCTGGTCGTCGTGCTGCGCGCTGCCTCGCACCTGATTTTTACCACGCTTGGCGCCCTTTATTTGAAGGCGCGCCCGCAGACCCTGGGCTCCGTTGGGGCATCGCAGTGTTTTTCGCTTGTTGTGGGGCTCATTCACGCTGCCGCCGAGGTTGCGGTCGTGTTCCTGTTTTATTTCTATCACGCAGACCAGACCGTGGCCCAGAATTTCATGACGGTGCGCGTTCTTTTGGGGCTGGTGGGGCTGGGCACCATCGTGCACTCGATGGTCGACTTCGCCATCGCCTACATCGTTTACCAAGCGCTGATTCGCCAGCGGAACTTGCGGCGGCTGTTCCTTACGCCGCCCGAGACTGCCTAAACCATCCTTATTTCAAGAAGCTCCGCCTTTGCGGAGCTTCTTTTTTGCGCTTTTAAGCGGGATTGAGCGGCCTGGCTTCAAGGGCGACCAGCGCGCCGCCCAGCGTGGTTGTTTTTAACCAAAGGGCAAAGTCGATCTCCCAGGCCCTTGCGTCGTCGTGAATGGTAACAAGGCCTTTTTCTTCATCCGCGGCGGAAATCGCCACCCAATGCCAGCCGTCGAGGTTTTCA
>JAITTC010000076.1 GCA_031287285.1 Christensenellaceae bacterium | reverse complement strand
CGCGGAGCGATCAGGGAGGGCTAGATGAAGAGGGGCGCGGGGAACTTCCCGCGCTTCCTTGTTTTGTTTCGCATGGCGGACTTTTTTGCGCTGGGGCGCGGGGACCCCCTTGCGCATGCCGGCTTCATCATGTACACTAAAACCGGTGGTGGTGTGTTATGAAGATGACTTTCCGCTGGTACGGCGAGGGGGATCCGGTCAGTTTGCAGAGGATTCGCCAGATCCCGGCGATGAGCGGCATCGTTTCCGCCGTGTATGACGTGCCGGCCGGCGAGGTTTGGCCCGCCGAGAGCATTCAGGGCCTCAAAAACGCCGCAAACGCCGCAGGGCTCGCCTTCGAGGTCGTGGAATCGGTGCCGGTGCATGAAGAGATCAAGCTGGGCCTTCCTTCGCGCGACCGTCTGATCGCAAACTACGCAGAGAACATCCGCAGGCTCGGCGCTGCCGGCGTGCGGGTGATCTGTTATAACTTCATGCCGGTCTTTGACTGGCTCCGTTCCGAGCTTGAAAGGCCGCTTGAAGACGGCTCCAACGCCCTGGCCTATGAGGAAGAGAGCATGCGCAGGCTCGACAAGGCCTCGCTCTCGCTCCCGGGCTGGGACGAGAGCTACAGCAAAGAGTGCTTGCAGGCATTGCTCAAGCAATATGAGGGCGTCGATGAAGAGGCGCTTTGGGCAAATTTCAGCTACTTCATAAAGGGCGTCATTCCCGCCTGCAAAGAGGCCGGGGTTTCCCTGGCCATTCACCCAGACGACCCGCCCTGGAGCGTCTTTGGCCTGCCGCGCATCATCACCTGCGCCAAGAGCTTCGAAAGAATGCGGCAGATCGAACCCTCGGTGCGCAACGGCATCACGCTGTGCACCGGCTCCCTCGGCTCTTCGCCCGAAAACGATATTCCGGCGATTGCTGCGGCCTTTGGCGAGAGGATTCATTTCGTGCATGCCCGCAACGTAAAATGGACGGGCGAGCGCAGCTTCGAGGAAGCGCCGCACCCGTCAGAAACGGGATCGCTCGACCTTTACGCCATCTTAAAGGCTCTCTACGACGCGGGCTTTGATGGCTATATCCGCCCGGACCACGGCAGGATGATCTGGGGCGAAACCGGGCGCTACGGCTACGGCCTGTATGACCGTGCCCTGGGCGCGACCTACTTAATCGGCCTATGGGAAGCGATTTCAAAGGCTGGGAAGGGAGCTTCGCATGGAATTGCCCTTTGAGCTCGATTTGAAAGGCCAGGTCGCCGTGGTCAGCGGCGCCGGCGGGGTGCTTTGCTCTATGTTCGCCAGGGCGCTGGCCGCCTGCGGTGCCTCCGTGGCCCTGCTTGACATCAACGAGGCTGCGGCAAAGGCCGCGGCGGATGCGATTACGGCGGAAGGCGGCAAGGCGCTGGCCGTGAAGGCAGACTGCCTGAGCAAAGAAAGCCTTTTGGCTGCGCGCGAGGCCGTTTTGAAGGCCTTTGGCCCCTGCAGCATCCTGCTTAACGGCGCCGGTGGCAATAGCCCGCGCGGCACCACCGACGATGAGCAGTTTTCGCCTGAAATCGAGGGAATCAAGACCTTTTTTGAGCTCGACCCAGACGGGGTTCGATTCGTCTTTGATCTAAACGTCGTCGCAGCCCTGCTCACCACCCAGGTTTTCGCCCGGGATATGGCGGGTAAAGGGCAAAAAGGCGGCAATATCATCAATATCTCCTCGATGAACGCCTTCCGGCCCCTCACGAAGATCCCCGCCTACTCGGGCGCGAAGGCGGCGGTTTCTAACTTCACGCAGTGGCTGGCCGTGTACTTCGCAAAGGCTGGCATTCGCGTCAACGCGCTGGCCCCGGGCTTCTTCGTTTCAAACCAAAACCGCGCGCTGCTCTTCAACGAAGACGGCAGCCCTACCGCGCGCACGGGCAAGATCCTGGCGGCGACGCCCATGGGCCGCTTCGGCGAAGCCGAGGAGCTTATCGGCACGCTGCTCTTCCTGCTAAACGGCAAGGCTGCAAGTTTCATCACCGGCGTGGTGATCCCCGTAGACGGCGGCTTTTCTGCCTATAGCGGGGTATAGGGCAAATCCTTTGGGTACACGGCGGGCCAGACCCGCGATACCATATTCACCAAATATGAAGGGAGCAAAAAGATCATGAACATCGACGAAATGAGCAAAAAAATCGAATCCCTGGGCATCGTGCCCGTGGTTCGGCTCGACGACGCGGCAGACGCCGTACCCCTTGCCAAGGCCTTGCTGGCAGGCGGCCTCCCCGTGGCGGAGATCACCTTCCGCACCGCGGCCGCAGAGGAATCCATCAAGCGCATCACCACCGAGGTGCCCGATGTTTTGGTTGGCGCCGGCACGGTGCTCACCATCGAGCAGGTCGAAAAGGCCATCGCGGCAGGCGCGCAGTTCATCGTTACCCCGGGCTTCAACGCAAAGGTCGTCGGCTACTGCGTAGAGAAGGGCTACCCCGTCTACCCCGGCTGCCCCACGACTTCCGACATGGAAGCCGCGCTTGAAATGGGCCTGAAGGTCGTGAAGTTCTTCCCGGCCGAGGCTATGGGCGGCCTGAACACCATCAAGGCGGTGGCGGCGCCCTACACCCAGCTGCGCTTCATGCCCACCGGCGGCGTGAACGAGAAGAATCTGCTCGACTACCTGGCCTTCGATAAGATCGTGGCCTGCGGCGGCAGCTGGATGGTGGATACCAAGGCAATCGCCGCGAAGGACTTTGCCAAGATCGAGGAGCTGACCCGCTCCGCCGTGAACAAGATGCTGGGCTTTGAGATCAAGCACGTGGGCGTCAACACCGCCAATGAGGAAGAGGCCATCAAGGTCGCCAAGCAGTTCTCGGCGCTCTTTGGCTGGCCCGTGAACGTGGGCAATTCCTCCGTGTTCGCCGGCACCGGCGTGGAGGTCATGAAGACCATGTACCTAGGCAAGAACGGCCACCTTGCAGTGGCGACCAGCTCGGTTTCCCGCGCGATCGCCTACCTTGAATCCCTGGGCTTTGAGTTTGACCAGAGCACGCTGAAGACCAAGCCCAATGGCCAGCCCAACGCCATCTATTTGAAGGGCGAAATCGGCGGCTTCGCGATCCATCTCCTGCAGAAGTAATCCTTAGGGGAAGGGTGCGCGGGCGGCCTATCGGCCGCCCGCGCTTATTCCCCGGCTGCTTTATAAGAAGGGGGAGGGGGAGGCAATGAGAATCCTTCTTTGGCCGTTTAAGGCCTTGTTTTCGTTGCTGGGCGGCATTTTATCGCTGACCGGGCGATTGGTCGGCATCATCTTGAGCCTCGTCTTGATGGTCGTAGGCCTAGTGCTGACCGTGACGCTCGTGGCGGCGGTGGTCGGCATTCCGCTCTTCTTCATCGGGCTTTTTTTGCTCATCCGCTCGTTTTTTTAAGATGTTTTATCCAGGTGCCGTCTTTTTCGCATCACGGCTGACATAACTAGGAGGGGGACCCCAAATGGCGCTTCGTTACTTCAGCGATTCCTGCGCCGATCTGCCCAAGGCTTACGCGCAAAGGCGTGGTCTGACCATCCTGCCGATGCCCTATTCCATCGAAGGGCGAGATTATCTCGACGATTTTGGTGAATCGCTGCCCTACCACGACTTTTACGAGAAGCTTCGTGCGGGCTTAGCCGCGCAAACCGCGCAGATCAGTGCAGAGCGCTTCAAAGAGGCCTTCATGCCCTGCCTGCAAGGCGGCGACGACGTTTTTTATTTGGCCTTTTCATCCAAGCTCTCGGGGACTTATAACAGCGCGCGACTGGCCGCCTTAGAGCTCGAGGAAGAGTTTCCGGGCCGTAGGGTGTATGTGGTCGATTCGCTCAGCGCGTCGATGGGCCAGGGCCTTTTGATGGACCACATCCTTGATCTGCGCGACGAGGGCAGGCCGGCCGAGGAAATCACGGCCTGGGCCGAAGAAAACAAGGGCAGGCTCTGCCACTGGTTCACCGTTTCAGATCTTGACTTCCTAAAGCGCGGCGGGCGCGTTTCGAGCGCCGCTGCCTTCTTTGGCACGATGCTTTCGATCAAGCCCGTCCTGCATGTCGACGACGAAGGCGGCCTCACGCCGGTTCAAAAGACGCAGGGCAGGGCAAAATCCATTCGTGCTCTGTTCGAGCACCTGAAGGATACGGCCTTTGAGCCCTCTGCTCAACGCATCTTCATCAGCCATGGCGACCACCTGGCGGATGCGGAAAGCCTGGCCAAGATGCTCCGCGAGGAGCTTGGCGTCAGCGACATTCAGTTTGGCTACATCGGGCCGCTCGTGGGCAGCCATTCGGGGCCAGACACCATCGCCCTGTTCTTCCTGGGGGAGCCCAGGTAAAGAAGAGGAAGAAGAAAGGGGAAGCGCCTTTGCGCATCAACTGGAAGGACGACCGCCTGAGCCGTGCGGCTGGTTATGCGATCATCATCTCGCTGGCTGCGGCCGCGCTGATGCTGTTTTGGCGCTTCTTGGCCGATGCGGGCAACATCTTGGTGCGGCTTTCGAAGTTCGGCGCGAGCCTTTCGGGCGTCATTTTGCCCTTCGTCGTCGCGCTGGTTCTTGCCTATATGCTGGCCCCCGTCGTCCGCTTTCTCGAAAAAAAGCCCCTTGGGCGCCTGAGCCAAAAAAGCCCCGTGCTGGCGCGAGGGCTAGCGGTTCTGGCTTGCTATTTGCTGCTGCTTGGGCTGCTTGCCTTGCTGCTGATGCAGGTTGTTCCCATGCTGGCGCTCAATATTCGCGATTTTTGGAACCGCTTGCCGACCTACCTCGATCATCTCGAGGGCATTGTGAGCGATTTGGTGAACGGCAGCCCTCTTTTGAGCAACCCCGCGCTGGCGAAGGCCTTTGAAAGCACGCTGGACGGCGTTCAAACCGCCTTGAATGATCTGACCAGCAGGGCTATGCAGCTTGCCAGGGGCACCGTGCACGCGAGCCTTGGCGCGTTTATCGCACTGATCAGCAGCATCTACTGCCTGATGGACGGCGGGCGGATGCT
>JAITTC010000026.1 GCA_031287285.1 Christensenellaceae bacterium | reverse complement strand
GCCGGATGCGGAAGATCTCAAAACCGCGAGGGCCTTTGGCGAGGCGGTCGCGAAGAAGCTGCAAAGCGCGGCGGCGATCCCCGCGCTGGCGCCCGGCACGATCCCCGGCGGCAGGCCTTACCGCCCCTTCAGCGCGGGCGGGGCGCCCTTTGGCGCAAGCGCTGATGAAAGCTGCACCGGCTGCGGCCTTTGCGCGAAGGCCTGCCCTGCCCACGCGATCTCCCCGGCGGATGCGCGCAAAACCGACCCAAGCCTTTGCATTCACTGCCGCGCCTGCGCCAAGGTCTGCCCCGTCGGCGCGATCGACCTGCGCGAGCCCGCCCTTTGGAAGATGGTCGAAGGCCTCGTGGCGGCCAATAAAGCGGGCCGCAAGGAAGCCCTGCTGGTTCTGTGATCCTCCGCCCAGAAAGGAAAGAATCCCGATGGAAATTCGCAGCATGAAGCTCGAGGAGCTCGAAGAAGTCCTCGATTTGGCCGTTGCGGCCTTCAATAACGCCGCACTTTACCGCTATATTGAGCCTGGCGAGGCGGAACGCGCCGCGTTTTTGCGGGCCTTCTTCCGCCAGCGCTTCGTCAATGGCTTTGGATATAACCAGATCGATCTTGCCGTGGAAGAGGGGAAGATCATCGGCGCCGCCGTTTGGCAGCCCCCAGAACCCGCCGGCTTTCAGCGCGAAATCAGGCTCAGCGCCCAGGAGGCCATGCGCGAAATCGCGCCCGAAACGCTCAGGCGCCTGGGCATCTTCTTCGCCGCGATGCAGGCCGGGCACGAAAGGAACCCGCCCCCGCCCGTTTGGGTCTTGACGCCCATCTTCATCGATCCCGCCTTCCAGGGCAGGGGCGTGGGCTCGCGGCTCATCAAAAAGCAGCTTCCGCTGATGGACCAGAGCGGCATCCCCTGCACGCTCTACGCCCAAGAGCCCGTGAACGTCGAGATCTATCGGCGATATGGCTTCCGGGTGACTGGAGAGGATCGCGTCGGGGACTCTGGAGTCGTCAGCTACGCGATGGCGCGGCCGGTTGGCGGCTGAACGCGCCCCTTTTGCGCGGCTTCGCCGCAGGGCGCGAGGCCCTTCTTGCCGCCGCTTATGGGGTTTGCGGGCGAGCGATGAGCTCGCCCGCTTTTTTGCCCCTGGCTAAACCCGCAGGGGTTTGTTATTCGCCGGCGGCCGGCCGACCCCGGAAGGGAATCATTTCTAAATTCGCGCGGCGATCGCGTTTTGCCCTTCGGCTCGCTTTTTAAAGGGGTCGTCTTCATCGGGCGCGCGTCGCGAATCTCGCACATCCAAGGGGATATCGGGGCCTTGCGCCGCCGTGGCCGGGGCGCAGGAGCAAAAGAGAGGGGAGAGGAGCGCCATTCTTGACGAAAGGGCTGAAAGCGCCCTATAATTCAATGCATAGGGGAAAGATGCGAGTAATGCCGTGATTTCCATACAAAATAGCAGAAGGAGAAAGGTCATGAAGGTTTTAGCCGTTTTGGGCAGCCCGCACGAGAGCGGCCCCTCTTCCATCCTCGCGCGCGAGGTTTTGCGCGGCGCGCAACAGCAGGGCCATGAGGTCAAGATCTACGAGATCAACAAGATGAACGTGCTCGGCTGCCAGGGCTGCGGCGCGTGCAAGCAGCAAAGCATCGATTGCGTGGTGGACGATGGCCTGCGGGCCTATTGGAAGGATTTGCACGAGTGCGGCGCGCTGGTCGTTTCCGCGCCGAACTACTCCTCGCAGGTCTGCGGCCCGATGATTACCTACATGAACCGCCATTACTGCCTGCTCGATCAGGATTGGAAGGTCCGCCTTCACGAAGGCGTGAAGCTCGTGGGCATCTTCGCCCAGGGCCAGGCCGATAAGGAAAAGTACAAGGCCTATTACGATTGGTATATGGCGGACTTCCAGAACCGCGCCATGGATCTGCAGGGCGTGCTGATTCACTCGCGCGGCGATGGCCTTGAACCAGAGGATGAGCTCATGCAAAAGGCCTACGCCCTGGGCCGCGGCTTATAAAAAGAACAAAGCGGCCGAAAGGACGGGACCCAAGATGGCCTTTGCCAACATCCCAAAACTCGAGCAGAGGGGCAATATCGAGGCGCTGCAGCGCATCGCGGCGCGCAAGCGCGATAAGGATGCCCCTTCCGCCATGGACGCCCTGGGCCGCATCGGCAGCGAAGAGGCGGCGCTTGCCCTTCTGACGCTCAGCGTGAACGAGGATATTCGCGTTTGGCAAAGGGCGCAGGAGGTGCTGCGCCGATTTTTGAACCCAAGCGCCGTTCCGGCGCTCACCCGCGCGCTGCACAGCCCGGATTATGCCCAGGCTGTTACCGCGCTGCATGCGCTGCGTTCCATTGGCGGGCCCGAGGCCCTGGAAGCGCTTCTTACGAGCCTTGGCGACGAGCGCCTGAGCTCAGAGGCGCTTTTCTGCCTTTCCGGGCGGAGCGAAAATGCCGTCGCGGAGGCGCTTTCAAGCTTTTTAAACGATTGGCTGCAAAAGCTCGAAAGCGCGGAAGAGGGCTCGCGGGCAGAGATCTTCGCCCTGGGCCTTTCGCGCCGCGCGCTCAGCGCCCTTGGCTCTATGGGCACGCCCATGGCCATGCAGGCGCTGCAAAACTTTCTTCGCACAAAAGAAAGGGCCCCGCAGCGCCTGCGTCGCGAGGCCGCCAGGGTGATCCTTTCGCTGGGCTTGCCGGGTCAGCAGATTTTTGCGGGCTTCGTGGGCGAAAATCTGCGCGACGAGGGCAGATTGGGCCTGCTTTTGAGCGAAGCCGCAAGCGACGCTCCCTTCGACGTTCTTTTGCAGAACATGGAGGGCGAAGCGGCC
>JAITTC010000231.1 GCA_031287285.1 Christensenellaceae bacterium | reverse complement strand
AATGAAGATCGGGGACTTCCTGCGCTTTGACGCTGCCCTGTTTTGGGACTATATCAAGGTCGGCCTGCCGGTGATCGGCGCGGGCGCCGTCTGGGGCCTGGCGATGGGCGTGCAAACGGCGATTTTAGGCCGCATGGGCAGCTCCGCCATCGCGGCGAACTCGATTCAGGGCACGATCTTTTCGATTTTAACGGTTTTAAGCTATGGCGGCGCGAGCGCGGCCAGCGTGACCACGGGCAAGATCATCGGGCGCGGCGACGGGGGCAAACTGCGCGAGTACGTGCGCAGCATGCAGCTGCTCTTCCTGCTGCTCGGCTGCCTGGCCTGCGGGCTGCTGCTCGGCTGCAAGGATCTGATCCTGCAATTCTATCAGGTCACGCCCGAAACCTACGCGCTGGCGGGCCAATTCCTCAACGTGGTGGCCTTCACAAGCATCGGCACCTCCTACCAGGTCGCCTGCCTGACCGGCATCGTCCGCGGCGGGGGCGATACCAAGTTCGTCCTCATCAACGATACGATCTTCATGTGGCTCGTGGTGCTGCCGGCCTCGGCCCTTTGCGCCTTCGTCTGGAATCTGCCGCCCGTGATCGTCTTTTTGGCGCTCAAGAGCGACCAGATCTTAAAATGCTTCGTGGCGATCTGGCATGTGAACTTCCACGGCTATCGCTGGGTGCGCAAGCTCACCAAGGCCTCCCCGGCCGCCGAAGGGGGCGATTAAGTGCCGGTTGACGGAATCACCCTGGGCGCTTTGGCCCGCGAACTCGACGGCCTGCTGCGCGGCGGCAGGGTCGAAAAGCTCCAGCAGCCAGAAAGAGACGAAGTCCTGCTCACCATCCGCGCGGGCGGCGAGAACCGCCGCCTGCTGCTTTCGTGCAGCCCGAATGCCGGCCGCGCGCTCCTTCAAAAGGCGGCGGTGCAAAGCCCTAACAGCCCGCCCCAGTTCTGCATGCTGCTGCGCAAGCACCTGGGTTCCGCCCGGGTGCTGGGCGTTGAGCAGGAGGGGGCAGACCGCGTCCTGACCTTCCGGTTCGAAGCGCTCAACGACCTGGGCGACCCCTGCGAAAAGCGCCTGGTGCTCGAGATCATGGGCAGGCACTCCAACCTCATCCTGGTGAGCGAGATGGGCCGCATCGTCGATGCCGCGCGGCACGTAGGCCTTTCGCAAAGCAGGGTGCGCGAGGTCTTGCCCGGCTTTCCCTATGAGCCCGCCCCCGCGCAGGCGAAGCTGAACCCCTACCTGGCGGCAGCCAACGAGTACTCCGTGGCGTTTCTGCCCTTGGTCGGGCAGAAGATGCACAAGGCCATCGCGCAAGTGGTTTCCGGCATTTCGCCGCAGCTTGCCAAGGAGCTCGCCTTCCGCTTTTCGGGCGGAAACAGCGAAGCGGAGCTTGGTTTCGACCTCGTTCCAGGCCTTTGCGAGGGCTTAGAGCGCCTCTTGACGGATCTGCGCGCGGCGCCGACCCTGCTCCTTGACGAATTCGGCGAGCCGCTCGACTTCACGCCCTTTCCCTACCTTTCGCGCGCGGCAGAAAGGCAGCGCGCCATGGAAAGCATGAGCGAGGCGGCCGAAACCTGCTTTTTTCTCAGGCAGCGGCGGGAGCGGCTCAACCAGCGCGCGGCAAATTTGCGGCGCTACCTGCAAAACCAGCTCGAGCGCTGCGAAAAGAAGCGCGCCCTCCAGCTCGAAACCGCGAAAGAGGTCGAAAGCCGCGACGAACTGCGCAAGAAGGGCGAGCTGCTCACGGCCCAGCTCTATGCCGTGGAGCGCGGCGCGCCCTACGCGGAGCTCAGCGATTATTACGACGAAAACATGGCCACGATTCGCATCGACCTAAACCCCGCCCTTTCCCCGGCCGAAAACGCGCAGCGCTATTTTAAGCAATACGCCAAGATGCGCTCGGCGGCGGAGCTGCTGAGCGGGCAGATCGATGAAAACGGGCGGGAATTGAGCTATTTTGAAGGGCAACTCGTCAACCTCGAGAACTGCGAAACGATCGAGGAGCTCGCCGAAATTCGCCTGGAGCTCGAGCGCGAGGGCTATTTAAAGCCCAGCGAAAAGGCGAGGCAAAAAAAGCAGGACGCGCCCTCGCGCCCCCTTGAATTCCGCTCGAGCGCGGGGATTCCCATCTTCGTTGGCAAGAACAACCTGCAAAACGACAGGCTGACCTTCTCGGCAGGGCCGGACGAAACCTGGCTGCACGTGAAGGACCGCCCGGGCTCGCATGTGATCCTCCGGTCGACCAGGCCAGACCGTCAAAGCCTCCTCGAAGCCGCGTCGCTCGCCGCCTACTTCAGCCGCTCGCGGCTGAGCGCGAACGTGCCCGTCGATCATTGCGCGCGCAAGTTCGTAAAAAAGCCCTCGGGCGCCAAGCCGGGCTATGTCATTTATTCAAATCAGAGCACGCTCTTCGTAACCCCGGAAGAATCCTTGGCCAAGAGGCTGGCCATCAAGGAATAAACCCGCTGCGCAGGGGCCGCGCTCCTCGCGCGGGCCGTTTTCCGCCCGTTAGAGGCTAAAGCCGCCTCGCCCCAGGTTGAATCCCGCCCGAAGGCGGCGGTTTCGTAGGGAAATGCCAGCCCAAGAGCGTTTCGCGAGCAAAAACAACCCACAGTCTGCCCCTGAGAGGGTGCGGGGGAGCTGCTCCCCCCGCCTTTTTTGTTCAAGGGCTTTTCGCGGGCGAAAAGCCCTCCGCAAAGCCGAAGGCCGCAAAGCACAAAATGCTTTGCGGCCCGTTCTCGCCCCCATGTGAATCAAAACGGCTCAGCTCTTCCTTTTCCCTATAGAGAGCAGCAGATTAAATACGATGCCCACGATGGCAGCCGTGGCAATCGCCGGAAGCTCCGCGCCGAAGAAGGGAATCATGCCGCCGGGGAAGCCGTATTGGCCCCCAAGGCCGATGATCATCACTACGGCGATGACGGCGAGGTTGCGGGCGTCGAACATGTCGACGCTCTTGTTGATCATGATCGCGATGCCCTGCGCCGCGATGACGCCGAAGAGGAAGATGCAGGCCCCGTCGATGACGGCGGCCGGCACGGTGTTGATCAGGTTCGAAAGCGGCGTGAAGAACGAGAGCAGGATCGACATGATCGCC
>JAITTC010000222.1 GCA_031287285.1 Christensenellaceae bacterium | reverse complement strand
CTGCTGCTTGACTTCATGAAGAAGAAGGCCGAAAAAGAGGGGAATCGCGCCGCGCTGCTGGCGCTGACGAACCACGAGCTCGAGCAGATCAAGGGCACGGTCTTCCGGCAGACGATGTTTGCGGAGTTCGAAAGGAAGGCCCACGCCCTGGCGCAGGAAGGCCAGGCGCTCACCAAGGAGCTGCTCTGCGAGCTGTATAAAACCCTCAACGAGGAATATTTCGGCGAGGCGATCGCGCTGGACGACTTCATCCCCTACGAATGGATGCGGATCCCGCACTTCTACCGCGCCTTCTACGTCTACCAATACGCCACTGGCTATTCCGCGGCCGTGGCCTTCTCGCGCTCCATCCTCGGCGGCGAACCCGGCGCGGCCGAGAAATACCTGGGCTTCCTCGCGGCAGGCGGCAGCAAGGACCCGCTCGACGTCCTTTTTGACGCAGGGCTTGATATGCGCTCGCCTGCCGCCGTCGAGCGCTGCATGCTGGCCTTTGAAGAGGCGCTCGGCCGCCTTGAGGCGCTCTTAAAGGAGGGATAGGCCAAATGCAGGGCTACGATAGGGGGGCAGCCCTTGCCTTCATTTCCGCGCGCGTGCGCCCAAGCGAGCACCGCGCCTTCACCCAAGGGGAATTCAGCTCCCTTTTGCGCATGGCGCTTGAGGCGGACCTTCAATACATGGAGGAAAACGGCGTTTTAAGCGGGGGCTTAAGCGGCGGAAGCTATTACGACGACGACGAGGCCTTCGAATACATCGACGCCGCGCTCTGCCGGGCAATCGGCGCGGATGAAGACAAATCCATGGCGGTGGCCGCGCTGGTTGACGACTTCATGGAGCAGCAACAGGCCTATATGGAAGAGGCAGGGCTCATCGAGTGGGAGTAGCAGCCCGGCGCCGCCGCTCAAATGCGCTCTTAAACGATCGCCGCGCGGCGAAGAAAAAGCCGAGCTTCACGAAGCTCGGCTTTTTTATGTGTCGCACAGGCTCAAGGGGCTACGATTCTGCGGCCAAACCATGGGCCTTTCAAAGGATTGATCACTTCCATGGGGGATTGGAGGCGCCTTGCGGGTTGGCTTTCGTCCATCAGCGCAGCCAGAGGCTCAGCGCCAGCAAAACCTGCGCGCCGTAGTAGCAAAAGGCGTGCACGGTCAGCGCTGCCGCGGTGTGGCGGCGGCCCAGCAAAGCATAGCCCAGCGCCGCGAACGAAAGCGGCAGCGAAAACCCGGCCAACAGCAGCAGGGCCCCCAAAAGCCCGCCGGCCTGCGGCGCGAAGGCGGCACTGCCGGCAAGAAGGGCCGCACCGCCGGCCAGCAGCTGAATCCGCAGCTTCATGGGCTCAAAATCCGCTTTAAGATGGGAATAGAACAGCAAAAAGGCGATATAGAGCCCCAGCGCCAGCACGAGCGGCCCCAAAGACGGCCCGCCAGCGAAGAAGATCGCCAGGGCATACAGCCCCTGCGCGGCCAGGAAGGCCCAGTTCGCAAAGTGCATGCGCTCCCTGTGGCGGGGCTGCGCGTCTGAAGCGCTGAGCGCCAGATCCCCAAGCAAGGAGGCCAGCAGCCCCGGCAGGATCAGGATTGGGTAGAAAAGCCGGTTGAGGCCAAGGCTCGGCCGCGCCAGGCAAAGAAAGCCGACCAAAACGAAGCAAAGCGCGGCTAAAATCCGCGTGGCCAAGCGCCAGAAGGACTTGCCGGCCCGCCCGGCCAGCCAGTTTAGCATGCCAAAGCCGAGGCTTGCAGCCGCGAGCAGCCAAATTACCAGAGCCATTCTTCCTGGGGCCTCCTCTTGCGCGATGCGCCTTTTTTCACCCTTCTATTCTACCATGCGCGAAGGCCAAATGGAATGCGCTTTTTTTCGGTGGGCGCCGAATTTGACAAGCGGCGAAAAAGGATTCATAATTAGGTAGGATGAATTGCCGGCGCGCCATGAAGGCGAGCCGCGCACAAAAGAGATTTGGGAGGAAACGCTATGCAGTACCGCGAGATTGGCAAGACCGGCCACAAGATTTCCGCGCTGGGCTTTGGCGCCATGCGCCTGCCATCCTTCGAAAAGGATGGGAAGAGGGTCTTTGACGAGGACGAAAGCATCCGCATGATGCACAGGGCGATGGAACTGGGCGTCAACTACTTCGATACGGCCCCCGGCTATTGCGACACCATTTCAGAGATCATCGTGGGCAAGGCGCTGAAGGGCCGCCGCAAGGATGTTTACCTTTCAACCAAGAACCCCATCGAAAACGCCTCGGGCGACGATTACGAAAAACGCCTCGAAAAGTCCTTAAAGCAGCTCGATACCGATTATATCGACTTTTACCACTTCTGGGGCATTTCGCTCGATGCCTGGACCACCAAGGTCGATACCCCGGACGGCCCCCTGGCCCGCGCCATCAAGCTCAAGGAGCAGGGCGTGCTCAAGAACATCTCGTTCTCGTTCCACGACCAGCCCGAGAACATGATCGAGATCATCAAGCGCTCAGGCGGCGTCTTCAGCTCGGTGCTCTGCCAATATAACCTGCTCGACCGGGCCAATGCGGATTCCATCGCCTACGCGCATGAGCAGGGCCTGGGCGTCGTGATCATGGGCCCCGTCGGCGGCGGCCGCTTGGGCGCCCCCACCGAGGCGATCGCCAAGATGCTGCCAAACGGCTCCTCTTCTTCGGCAGACGTGGCCCTGCGCTTCGTGCTCAACCACCCGGGCGTTACCTGCGCGCTCTCTGGCATGTCGACCATGGCGCAGGTGGAGGAAAACGCAAAGGTTCTTTCGAACGCCACGGCCTTAACCGCCGCGGAAGAGGCGCAGATCGCGGCCGCGCTCGAAGAGAATAAGCGCCTGGCAGACCTTTACTGCACCGGCTGCAATTACTGCATGCCCTGCCCCAAGGGCATCAACATCCCCGAGGTTTTCCGCATGATGAACGCCCACCGCGTCTATGGGCTAACCGAATATGCCCGCCGCGAGTACTCGAACATCGGCAAAAACCCGCGCTTTGGCACGGCCGATGCCTCTGGCTGCGTGGAATGCGGCCTGTGCGAAAAGAAGTGCCCGCAGCACCTCAAGATCCGCGAGCAGCTCCAGCAATCGCACGCGGTGCTGGGCTAAAGCCCTTCCGCCTGGCAAGGCAGCCCCGCAAAAAAGAAGCGCCCGAGCAATTGGGCGCTTCTTTTTTCATCGCAAGGGGCTCTGCCGCTCGCGCCATTCCTGCCGAAGGATCGAGTATATGGCCACATCGATGAACTTGCCCTTGTTATAGAGCCTTTGGCGCAGGGTTCCCTCCGGGCGCATGCCGCACTTGGCCATCACGCGGCCGGAGGCCGGATTCTCGACATCGTGCTGGGCCTCGATGCGGTTGAGCCGCATCTCCCCAAAGCCGTGGTCGATCACGGCCTGCAGCGCCTCCGTCATATAGCCCTTGTTCCAATGCTCCACCCCGATGGAATAGCCGACTTCCGCGCTGGCGTTTTCATGGTTGACCCACATAAAGCCGATGGTGCCGATGACGCGGCCATCCTCCTTGAGGGCAATGGCCCAGCTCGCCGGGTCGCCCACGCGGTATTTGTGCAAAATGCCCCGAATGAAGCCCTTCGAGTCCGCGACGGAACGGTGGGTA
>JAITTC010000141.1 GCA_031287285.1 Christensenellaceae bacterium | reverse complement strand
CCGGCATCACGGGGTTGATCGATCTCGTTTACAACCGGGCCAATTCCACCGTCATCATCGTCGATAATTCTACCACCGGCATGACGGGCCACCAGCCAAACCCAACCACCGGCCAGAATATCCACTTCCTTGAGGCGCCGCAGCTGAACATAGAGCGGCTCTGCGAGGCGGTTGGCGTGCAGTCGGTCCGGGTCGCCGATCCCTTCGACATGAGGGCCTTTGAGGCGATTTTGAGGGAAGAAACCGAAAAAGACGGCCCCTCGGTCGTCATCGCGCGCAGGCCCTGCGCGCTGCTCAGCCGCGAAAAGAAGGCCCCTCTTCAGGTCAGCACCGATGCCTGCATCCGCTGCGGCGCCTGCCTTGCCATCGGCTGCCCCGCCATCACCGGGGCGGAACAAGGCATGACCATCGACCCTGCCCTTTGTGTTGGCTGCGGCCTCTGCGCCGGGCTTTGCCCAAAGAAGGCCATCGAAGGAGGCGCGCTATGAGCAATGCCTTAAATCTCGTCATCGTAGGCGTCGGCGGCCAGGGTACCCTGCTCGCAAGCCGGGTGCTCGGCTCCATCGCGAGCCAGTTGGGCCTTGACGTGAAGGTCAGCGAGGTGCACGGCATGAGCC
This sequence comes from Christensenellaceae bacterium, assembly GCA_031287285.1. GTDB lineage: Bacteria > Bacillota > Clostridia > Christensenellales > UBA1750 > JAITGM01. The sequence continues at coordinate 6,120 of JAITTC010000141.1, read as the reverse complement.
AGCGCGGCGGTTCCGTGACCACCTACGTCCGCATGGGCGAAACGGTCTACTCCCCTCTTGTGGAGCAGGGCGGCGCCGACTTCATCCTCGCCTTTGAGGAGCTCGAGGCCCTGCGCGCCCTGCCCTACCTCAAAAAGGGCGGCGCTTTAATCGTCAACACCCAGCAGATCCTGCCGTTGCCGGTCATTACCGGCACGGCGCTGTACCCGGCCGGCATCATCGAGCGCCTGAAGGGCGAGTGCGAAACCGTCGCGGTCGATGCCCTGCCGCTGGCTACCAAAGCCGGCAGCGCCCGCGCGGTCAACACCGTGCTGCTCGGGCGCCTGGCCAAATCCCTCCCGCACGAAAAATCGCTCTGGCGCAAAGCGCTGGAAGAAACCGTGCCCCAGCGCTTCCTCGAGGCCAATTTAAGGGCCTTCGAAGCAGGCTTTGCGCTCTAAGAGCAAAGAGGCCGGATAAAAAGGCAGGCTAACAAAAAAGCATCGAAAGGCGTGAACCCCGATGTTCTGGAACAAGCCCGTGGAAACCATGAAAAGGGAGGATCTGGAGCGCCTCCAGCTTGAAAGGCTCCAGGCGACCGTGCAGCGCGTTTATCAGAACGTGCCCCTCTATCGCGAGCGGATGCAGGAAAAGGGCCTCGTCCCCGAGGACGTCAAGACCCTGGCCGACATTCAAAAGCTCCCCTTCACCCAAAAGACAGACCTGCGCGACGAATACCCCTACGGTCTCTTCGCCGCGCCGCGCGAGGAAATCGTGCGCATCCACGCCTCATCAGGCACCACGGGCAAGCCGATCGTGGCCGGCTACACGCAAAACGATTTGCTGATTTGGGCCGAAATCGTGGCGCGCTGCCTCGGCTGCGCCGAGGTCGATTACCGCGATACCGTGCAGGTCGCCTATGGCTATGGTCTTTTCACCGGCGGCCTTGGATTGCACGACGGCGCCCAGCGCGCGGGCGCGCAGGTGGTGCCCGTTTCTTCCGGCAACACCAAGCGCCAGCTCATGCTGATGGAGGATTTGGGCTCCACGGCGCTTGCCTGCACCCCTTCGTATGCGCTGATGATCGGCGAAAGCCTGCGCGATTCGAACTTTGATTTAAAGCGCCTGAAGCTGCGCAAGGGCATCTTCGGCGCAGAACCCTGGACCGAGGGCATGCGCGACCAGATCGAGCAGCTTTTGGGCATCCAGGCGCTTGACATCTACGGCCTGACCGAAACCATGGGCCCGGGCGTCGCCATGGAGTGCATCGAGGGCAGAAGCGGCCTCCACGTTTGGGAAGATCACTTCCTGATCGAGATCCTCGACCCAGAAAGCGGCGCGCCCCTGCCGGACGGCGAGACCGGCGAGCTGGTCATCAGCACCATCAGCAAGGACGGCATGCCCCTCCTTCGTTACCGCACCCACGATTTAACCTCCATCATCGCGGAGCCCTGCGTCTGCGGCCGCACACACCGCCGCATCCGCCGCCTGCGCGGCCGCACCGACGATATGCTCATCATTCGCGGCGTCAACGTCTTCCCTTCGCAGGTCGAGGCCGCCATCATGGGCATTCCGGGCATCGCCCCGCGCTATTTGCTGGTGGTCGATCGCGTCAACAACCTCGATACCCTCGAGGTGCAGGTCGAGCTGATGCCAAACCTCCCCTTCGACGAGGTTCGCCAGATCGAGCAGCTCGAGGAGCGGGTCCGCAGGGCCATCGAACAGGTCTTAAATCTCTCCGTCCGCCTGCGCCTCGTGGAGCCAAACTCCATCGAGCGCAGCGAGGGCAAGTCCAAGCGCGTGCTCGACAAGCGCAATCTCTTCGATTGATACAAGGAGGCGCATCTTCGTGTTCATTCAACAGCTTTCGGTCTATATCGAGAACCACCAGGGCAGGCTTGCGGACTTCTGCGCCCTCCTCGGGGGCGGCGGCATCGACCTTTCGGCCCTCTCCATCGCCGATACCTCGAATTTCGGGCTAATCCGCGCCATCGTGAGCGATAACGACAAGGCGCTCTCTCTTCTGCAGCAAAACGGCTTCGCGGCGAGCCTTACGCCGGTGCTCGCCGTTTCGGTCGCGGACGCGCCGAGCGGCCTTGCCAACGTTCTGCAAATCCTGCGCGAAGGCGGCTTTTCGATCGAATACCTCTACTCCTTCATGCGGCGCATCAACCATGAGGCCATCATCCTCTTTCGGATCGACAAGCCAGAGGAAGCAGCAGGCCTGCTGCTCAAAAAGGGCATTCGCCTGCTGAGTCAAGAGGAAATTGCCCGCTAAATCAGCAAAAGGGCCGAGGGCTTTGAAGTCCCTCGGCCCTTTTTATCGTTATGCAGGGCATCTACATGGCTTGATGGTTGCCTTTCTTCGACCTAAAAGATCATTCTATTAATATCGAATTCAAAAGAAATGCGAGGGGCTTGAAAATGGTCGAGATTCGAGAACCGAGCTTTGAATAATTGGCCTATTTGCGGCATCTTTGGGGCGATATCGCCACAATGGGCGATGTTGGAGGCACGCACGAGTTCCCCGAATCCCGCTGGGCTGAGTGGTTCGCGCGCAATGTTTCCCCAAGCGATGGCCGCAATCGGTTTTTCTTGATCCTAAGCGATGGGGAGCCGGTCGGCGAGATCAGCTTTCACCGCTATAACCCCGAAACAAGAACCGCTGACTTCAATCTGAAAATCGAGGCGGCCCACCGGGGCAAGGGCTTCGCCGCGCAGGCTCTTACGCCCTTTTTAGCCTATTATTTTGACGTTTTCGGCGGCGAAACGCTGCTCGATGCGGTCGTAAGCCCCAGCGGGAAGGCCGCGCTGCCCAAAATCGGCTTTAGGCTCGCAAAAACGGAGGGGAATATCGCCTTTTTTGAGCTTCAGAAGGCTTGGGGGCACCCGCGCGCCGTTTAACCCTTTCACCTTGCACCCAGGCCAAGCTCCCGCCCAATCCATCCTCTTCCCGAAAAGGATGCCGACGCGCCTCTTAAAGGCCTTCAAGATGGCAAAAAAGCGCTGCCCGGCCTGCCCTCGGAAGACCAGAGCGAATCCAGGGATCGCCATGGCCTCCGAAGGGCGCAAGCTGTTCTTTTCGCCGCAATGACAGCTCTACTCTTTCCCTTTCGCAGAGCCCGTTTTCCCCAAAATAGTGATCACGCTGATGATGATGCCCATTACGATGAAAATGCCCAGCATGCCAAACAGCATGACCTGCAATGCCTGCAAGATCAACCCCTCACCCCCTACATCAACTTGGTAAGCTGATCAACGACGCTGATTACAATGCCGCCGGCGATCACGCTCGCAACCTGCCCCCCAACGTTAACGCCCGCCGCATGCATCAAAAGGAAGTTTTGATTATCTTCCGCCAGCCCCATTTTATGCACGACGCGGCTGCTCATGGGGAATGCCGAAATCCCGCAAGCGCCTATCATCGGGTTCACTTTTTCCTTTGTGAAGAGATTCAAAAACTTCGCGAACATCACGCCGCCGATCGTATCAAAAACGAAAGCGAAAAGCCCAAGAAGCATGATGATGAGCGTAGGCATCGTCAAGAACTCATCCGCCTGCATCCTGACCGCGACCGTAAGCCCCAGAATGATCGTAATCAGGTTAGCGAGCGCATTTTGCGCCGTCTGCGAGAGATTATTCAATACCCCGCACTCTCTCAGCAGATTGCCGAACATCAAAAAGCCGACGAGCGCAACGCTTCGGGGCGCCACGACGCCCGCAATAACCGTAACGAGAATCGGGAAGAGGATTTTTACCTTGCGGCTGACCTCGCTATTCGTATAGGGCATTCTGATCAAGCGCTCTTTCTTCGTCGTCACCAGGCGAATGCACGGCGGCTGAATGATCGGCACCAACGCCATGTAACTATACGCAGCCACCATAATGGCGCCCATATACTTTGTATTATAGTACTGTGAAACGAAGATCGCCGTCGGCCCATCCGCCGCGCCAATGATTCCCGCCGACGCCGCATCCGTAAGCGAAAACGTGCCGGGGATAAAGTGGCCGATCACCACTGCGAGGAGTATGGTAAAGAAGATGCCAAATTGCGCCGCCGCGCCGAACACCAACAGCTTCGGGTTCTTCAACAGCGGCCCAAAGTCGCACATCGCACCGATGCCGATAAAGAGCAGCAACGGAAACAACTCATTCGCAATGCCTGCGTTAAACAGCACGCTGAGCGGTCCGTGTTCAATCTCCGCGATCCCATCCAAGCCTACGCGAAGCTGATCAATCGCGCCCGATAAAGGAAGGTTAACCAAAATCGCACCCATCCCCATGGGCAAAAGCAATCCAGGCTCCATGTCCTTTTCAATCGCAAGATAAATTAGGATCCCACCAATCGCCCACATCGCGACCATCTTCACAAGTGAAACGGGATCCGCAACCATGCCAAGCAGCGGTCCGAAAAGCGCATCTACAAAATTGCTTAGGACTTCCACCATAATCCTTCTTTCTTGCTAAACGATTCCGACGCTTATTATATCATACCGGACCTGTTCAACAAACATTAAAAGTATGTAATAAATAGCAAAAGGAGCAGTAGAGGAAGCGGGCGGAAATCAGCCGCCTGCCGCTTGAGCTGCCTCCTGAAAGGAGCATTTTGAGCAATGAACCCGGCGCTGCTCAAGGCCGCGCCGGGTTCATTGCTCAAAATGGCGCATAAAACGGCCTTTTTTAGGCTAAATTCCGTCGTCGGTAACGACTGCATCCGGCGGATTCATCAACTGCGCCGGGTTTTTGAAATAGCCCCTGAGCCTGCGGACCGACTGGGCATAGTAGTAGCCATCGCAGATGCGTTCGTCGAGCACAAAGCGGAAGAGCATGGTTCTGTCGTCCCTTTCGCCGCGCTTCTTGCCGATGGCCACGAAGACCGAGGTCGTTCCGAACTCATAGAGGTGGTGATAGATGGGGTCGATGCCAATGGAACCCATCGAGGTAACGAAGAAGCTCGAATGAAAGGGCGAAACCCGGTTGATGAGCCGCGGCATCAGGCCCATTGAATCAAGCCCGCGCATCAGGTTGACGAAGCCGCGCCGAATGATGTTTGGGATCGCGCCAAGGATCCGAACCGTGCTGTCGGTGCTGTTTCCGGCCGCGCGCAGGGCCTCATCCCTGGCTACGTTAAATCTCAGCACCACGTCCGCGAGGCTGTCGGTCATCTCAAAATAGGGCATGACGCAGGCTTCCGGCGCCCCATCGCTCATCTCTTCCTTGACCATCATCGAGATGCGGAAGTGGTTCCGCGCGTAGATATTCCCGCCGCTAGTGAAGCGATTCAGACGCGGCCTTTGCGAAACGAGCCGCACCAGCGCGGCAAGGATGACATGAAGAAGGGTCAGCCCCGGAATACTTTCTTTCTGCTGCTTAACCAGTTCCTCCATGGCGGAGATATTGAACTCCTCTTCCATGTAGACCTGCGCGTCCACCCGAGTGCGCATGATATGCGGAATCAGCAAAAACATTGGGTCTAGCCTGCGAACCTTCCACCCATCATAGCGGTCGCCCCATTTGCGCTTCTGCCTTCCTTGCAAGCAAAACTCCCCTTTCCAAATCCTCTTCCCGTTTCCCCTTCCTCTCTTACTCTAAAATACGACAAAAACCATAAGCCTTCCTCTTTTTCTGTAAAAGAAAGGATGAAAAAAGAGGATTTCGTAAAGAATCGTCGAACTTTAATTTTTCAAATCCGCACGGATTCGCACGGTTTGATGATTTGCTTAGAAAGATGGTGAGGTATGGGCAAGCAAAACCCGCACGAAGGCCACCGCGCGCGCCTGCGCGACCGAGCCGCCCATGAAGGCATCCAGGGTTTCTCTTCACACGAGGTTTTAGAGCTTCTGCTCTTTTACTCCATCCCTCGTTCTGATACCAACGAGCTCGCTCATCGGCTGATCGATCGCTTCGGTTCGCTTTCGAGCGTGCTCGACGCTGACTTTGAGGATCTCCGGTCCGTGCCCGGCGTCGGATCCAGCACCGCGCTGTTTTTAAGCCATCTGCGCGACGTTTTGGCCCTTTACATGCGGGATCGCTTTGGGGAAAGGCCCCTGCTTTCTACGGCCACGGCCGCCGGGAACTATTGCGTGCATCTCTTCACCAGCCAGCGGAACGAATCGATGGCCGTGCTCTGCCTCGATACCC
>JAITTC010000113.1 GCA_031287285.1 Christensenellaceae bacterium | reverse complement strand
CGCCACCGCCGGAGGCCGCGATTTCCCAAAGCCACAGCCTGGTTTCGAGCATGGGGGCCGCGATGTAGCGCTGCTTGGTGCCATTGCCGCCGGTCACGATCACGGGCTGCTTGCGCTCGTCGAGAGAGCGCGAAAAGCGGATCGTCGTCCCCGCGTTGCTGATGATATCGAACGGGCGCTTGTTGGTCGAGTCGATGAAGACGCAGCTGACGATGAAGTCAAAGCTCTTGCGGGCGTTGTCGTGGCCGATGCCGGTCATCTTGGTGAAGCCCGAGTTGAGCATATCGAAGATCTCGGCGCAATAGACCTTCTCTTCGCCGAAGGCCTTGACGGCGGCGCGCAGCCTTTCGATGTGCTCATCCGCCTTCCCCGCCTTCCAGGCGCGGTATTTTGCAAAGGCGGGGAGGTCGAGCGCATCGAGGGTGCTCATGCCGGCCGGCACGCGCGGGATTTCTTCGCCGCACTCTTTAAAGAAGAGGTCGCGGCAGCTTTTGCAGTAGCAAGGGCCGGAATCAAAGCCCAGGGCGTTTTGCCAGATGCCGTCGATCTCATAGTTTTGCAGCAGATGCTGGATATAGGCCACGGCGTGACCCTGGGTGTAGTGGGAGTTGTAGCAAGGCCGCATGATGCGCACCGAGGCGGGGCCCGCCGCCACCACCTTCGGGTTTCCATCCTGATCGACCGCAAACCAATCCGGATGCAGCTCGTAGCGCCGCTGCTCCACGCCGCGGAAGTCCACCCGCACCAGCACGCGCATGCCCGCGGCGTGCACGGCGCGGCAGATCTCGCCCAGCAGATCGCGCCCATCGCGGAAGATGTTCTCGTTGGCCATTTCCAGGGGGTTTTCGAAAAAGTCCATGACGCCGCCCGCGTTGACCACCAGGCAGTTCGTGTTGGACTCCTTCATATAGTTGACGACGCCCGCGACATCGTAGCCGATGATGTCGATTTCGCGCAGAACCGTCTGCAAAAAGCGCAGATTGTAATGATACCATTGCCTGGCCATAGAAATACCTCCCTTGTTTAAGCTCAGCCTAGAAACAGGGTGTTATCGTGCCCGGGAACCACGATGTCAAAGCTCTGGGCGATGTTTTGAAGGGTTTCGCCGGCTCGTTTTTGCAGGGTTTCGTCGGGCTGAAACTCCGTGCGGCGGTCGTCAAAGTGGTGCTTGGTCATCACCGCATCCCCCGCGACCAAAACCCGTTTGCCCCTAAAGCAAAAGGCCAGGCCGTGCAGGGCCTCGGTGTGGCCGGGCAGGGGCAGCGCAAAGAGCCCAGGCAAAAACTCGCCGGAAACCTCGTTGAACCGGCCCCTATCGACGCCGGAAGCCTCGGCTATGAGCGCCGCGTTGCCCTCGCCCGTTAGCCAGGCAGCGCCGGGAAAGTAGTGAAGCCCATGCCAATGATCGAAATGGTGATGGGTCGAGAAGCAGTGGGTGATCGCGTCGGGCCTCAGGCCCGTGCGGCGGTTCAGATCGAAATAGTAGGCCTCCGGGCTTAGGCGGATGGTCGGATCGAGAATCAGCAGGTAAGGCCTGCCATCAAAGTCCCGCCCGCGAAGGAGCACGGAAGAGCAGGTCGAAGGGTCGCCGCGGGGCGGAGCGTCCGCGCTTTCGCCAAAGTAGCGGTTCCACTTGAGGTGGCCGTGCACCAGCACGTCGTAATCCTCGATTTCGCCCTTGATTTCAGGGAAGATATTCATCGCCGCACCTCACACATAGCGCTCGTGGATCAAGGAGAGATCCACGCGGCCGGAAGCGTCGTCCATGATGGCGACATTTTGCAAAACGCGCTCCTTGCTGCGCATGCCGATCAGCACCACGTCGACGAGGGGATTGGAGAGCACGAACTGAATCAGCGCGCTCGTGTAATCGAAGTTGTCGCCCGGGCGGACGGCGCGCATCCAGCGCTGGAAGGTGCCGGAGGTCGTGGCGCGCATGGCAGCGATGCCAAGGCCCTTCTTTTCGGCCTCATAGAGCGAGCCAAAGGGGCGGCTTGGCTCGTAGGGGTGCTGAAAGAGGAAGTTATAGCAGAGCTGAACGGAATCGAAGCGGCCCGAGCGGAAGAACTCGTACATGGCGCGGTTATTATCCTCGGTGGTGAAGCCGATATGGCGCACGACCCCATCTTTTTTGAGCTTTTCAAGGGCCTCCAGCGCGCCCTTTTCGCCCATGACGCGCTCAGTCTGGGCATCGGTGTAGGAGCCGCCGTGCAGCTGCAAAAGGTCGACAAAGTCACGGCGCAAGCGCTTTAGGCTCTGCTCTGCGGAGCGAAGAACATGGTCGTAATCAGAAACGCCGCCTTCATTCGAAAAGGCCGAGCACTTGGTGGCCAAAAAGATGCGCTCCGGCTCAACGCCGCCGAGCACGTCGCCAAAGAGGGTTTCGGAAGCGCCGTTTCCATAGCCCGGGGCGGTATCGAAATAGCTGATGCCGTGCTCCAGCGCAGCTTCCAGCGCCTCGTGCACCCCGGCCTTTGCTTCGCTCGAGGCAGGGTCGTATTCGTGCAGGTAGTTCTTGAGCCCGGCGACCGCGCCGCCAAAGCCGATTCGGCTGACAAGACGACCGGTTTTGCCAAACACCGTGGTTTCCAAGTCGAATTCCTCCTTCTTCGCGGACCTCACTCAGCGTATGAATACAACAAAGGAGTCTGCATTGCGCAAACCCCTTTTTTCTTCATCTCTTTTTTCGTTTTTTCGAGACGGCGACGCAAATCTGGACCAGGTACTGGGAAGGATCCTTGACGCAGACTTCATCGAGCAAATAGATTGTATACACGGGGCCTGCGAAGTTTAGCCCCTGCTCCCGCGCGTAGGCGCTCATCTTCTCGGGCACGCCGTCCAGCTCGCCGTAGTAGCCGCGGAAATAGCCGACCAGGTACTCCCCAGCCTCCCTCTTCTTATTCCCGGTCGGATCGACCGAGAAAAAACACTCTGGCTCGCCGGGCGCCTTCGAGAAGCTTTCGATATCCGCATGCCAGCCGCCGATTGGGTAGTTGAGATTGATGCGCAGATCCTTGGCCTGCCGGCAAAAGCGCATAAACGGCCCATAAAAGCTCTCGCCCGCTTCAAAGACATTGGGCGGGCCGAAAAGCAGCGGGCGATCCTCTACCTTTTTTAGGAAAATATCCCCTTCCTTTACGCTAAGCCCGATCTTAATCAGATCCCTGCGCGTGTGAATCACCGAATAGGTTTCGCGCAGCCGCTTCATCTCCATATCCAGGGCATTTTCTTGGTTTTCGATCAGATCCATGATGCCAGCCGGCGTGCGCTCTTCCTCGACGCCGTTGATGGTCTTCAGCGGAATGCTCAGGCTGCTCAAGACGGTGATAAAGTTCACCCCGATGATTTGCGACGGCGCATAGTAGCGGTAATTGTTTTCGGGATCGCGCCTTACGGGGGAAAACAGCCCGATATCGTCCCAATAGCGCAGGGTCGTGGATTCGATCCCCGAAAGCTTGGAAAACTCCCTGATGGATAGCAATTCGTTCATGCCTCGCGTTCTCCCCTCCGTGCGTGCTGCGTCCTCCCGAATGTGCCATACCCCGCTCGTGCGAATGAGCCCTTGCATGTCGCAGGCACAATGATTTTATCTAAATTATAGCACAACCGAGGGAAAAAACCACACTTTCACTTTTTTTCGTCTACAAAAAGCTGATTTCCCGCGCGGACTGTGCCCAGCGGGCATACCGCGCGAGCAAGGAAGGCCAGCCCTGCTCGAAGGCTGCGACGGCGGGATTGCAAAAGAGCACGCCCGCATTGTTTTGCACATAGCTCCGGACATCCTGCTGGTCCGCTGTGGCCCCTCCCTCCCGATAAAGAAAATGATCGAGCGCGTCGGCAAGGCCGCAGATGCCCGCGAGCAGCGAGATATTCCCCGAAACCAAACCGTTTGGGAAGCCCTTGCCGTTTGGCTGTTCATGATGGCTGCGAACCATATCCATCGCCAGATCCGCCTGCGTTTCGTTGTCAAACAGCGTCCCCTTATGCTCTTGCAAAAACTCGGCGCCGATGGCCGGATGGCGCATATAATCGGTTTCGCTCGAGCCCAGGGTGGGGATCAGCAGCTTGCCAACATCGTGCATAAGCCCGCCCAGATGCGCGATCATCGCCAAATCGGTGTGCGGCGGGATGTCATACAGCAGGTGCGGCCACTGCTCGAGATATTCTGCCATGATGGAGGAACAAATCGCGACACGACGGCTGTGATTCCACAAGGGGATGGACAGCCAGCCAAGCAGATCCTCTATATTTTTGCCAGAAAAGTCGGGTTGCTCATAAAAGATCAGTCTCTTTTCTTCAGTCACGCAAATCATCCTCTTCCATTTTTGCGATCACAACAGTGCGGGCATCCTTATATTCATACGAGCAGGTGCTCAGGGCCAGCAGGCGATCCTCTGCCTGCGCGCCAACCTCCCGGTAAAGCAGCGCGTTTTCCCGAATCATTTCCAAGTGCTCCTCCCGGCTGGAGGCATCCGGGAACACGTAGCGATAATAGTCGCTGGCAGCGCTGGTGACCACCACGGCGAAAATCCTGAGCCTGTAGGTCTTGCCCGGGGCATATAGGGTCCCCTCCGTCACCCTGTTGAAGGTCGCCTCCTCCTTCATCTTGGCCAGCCGGCCGAACATCTTGCCGCTCTTCATGTTGTGGCCGTAAACAACGCTGTGAAAATCCGAAAAATCAGGGTTGTTGCGGTAATCCATGAAGAGAGCGCCCAGCTTGTTGGGCTGCCTCTTCACCGTGTGGTCGAGGTAATAGCTATTATCGGCCCCTTTGGCGATCGGGTAATCGATCCCGAGGCTCTCGATCACGATCCAGCCCGCGATTTCAGGATTTTGCGCCTGCAGCCCGCTAAAATCCATGAGCTGCGCGCCGCTGCCCCCTGCATCCGGCTGCCCAGCCTGCCCTGGCGAAGGCTCCAAGGCAGGTCCTCGGGCCGATTCGGGCACGGTTTCTTCACCCGGCGGCCGGATCTGCCCGGGCAGCAGCCCGGGCTTCATTTCCTGCTGTTCGTCCGGGCCTCTTTGCTCCTCTTTAGCGCCCCAGCTCTGCCAGGCGGCGGATCCCAGCAATAGGAGCGCCAGCAATAGGAGGGCGGCTGTCAAAATCCTTTTTTTCATCGGGCATCCGCCCTCCTTTCTAAAGCCTTAAGGCTGCACCTGGGATGTGATGAAGGCCCTAAAGGCGGCTTCCGCCGTATTGTAATCCGTACCGAAGGAAACCTTGTGGAATCCCCAGTTGCGGCTCGCGTAGTTGAACGGCGCCACGTTCTGGGTCATGTAGTCGTCGAAGCGCTGGGAGTTGAAGGTGCCGCCGGAGGTCGGAATCTGCGTGTTCGTCCGGCTGTCAAACCGCACGGTCAGCAGGATGCCCTCAGGCAGGTCATTTGCGAATTTGCTGGCGTTCCCTCGCATAATCGACGACCAGTAGCTGTTCGTGTTCGCATTGGTCTCTTCTTCTATCATCTGGAAGTCCGACATCTGGATGATGACAGGAATGCGTTCGCTCAGCTCATCGCGCGGGACGAGCGCCTTCACGGGAACGCTGCCATCTCCGCCGAAAGAGGTGCTCAGGCCCTTCATCTTGTCTATAGCGGCTCTTAGGAACTGGGCATTGTCGTCGTTGCTACGCGCCGAGTAGCTGGCATTGAGCACGGACTGAATCGCCGCGTCGTTTGAGGTAAAGGCCATATCAAACACGATATTTACCCTCGACGCCGTGTTGCTGTTCGTCGTGTCGCAGTTCATGCCAATCACCCCAATGCGGCTGCCCGGGTAATCCCGCAGGATGTCTGGGCTGATATCCAGCACGAAGTTTTTGGCGTAATCAAGGGGCTTAAGCCCCGCCGGGCTTCCCGTGCTGCTGAACATCGAGCTGCTGTTCATGGAGCTTGACCAGTCGATCACGAAGAGGAAGTCATACTTCTTTGGCGGAGGGGTCGGTGTGGGCGTCGGCGTCGGCGTGCCCGGGTCGGGCGTCGGCGTGGGCGTTGCCGTGCCCGGGTCGGGCGTTGGCGTGGGTGTTGCCGTGCCCGGGTTGGGCGTTGGCGTGGGCGTCGGACCCAAAGAGCCCCCGGGAATTTTCCCAAAGTCATTGGTGGCGTAGCTTTCCTCGTGGTCGCCGGGCGCCGTCGTCTTGGGCGTGATGTATACGCTGACCCAAAGCTCCCTC
>JAITTC010000071.1 GCA_031287285.1 Christensenellaceae bacterium | reverse complement strand
CATCGCCGACCTAACCTGCCCCGACGTGGCTCTGGTGCATAAAAAAGCCGCGGAGCACGATGGGGCGCTGATCCTGATCGGCGAAGCCGAGCACCCCGAGGTTTTGGCCACCAAGGCCTGGGCGAAGGGCGATGTCTTCTTGCTGGGCGATGAATCTTCGGTCGAAAACCTGCCAGACCTGCTTTCCTCCCCCCTGGTCTTAGCGCAAACGACCTTCATCCGGAGCAGCTTTCTTCGCATCGTGGAAGCGCTTCGCAAGCGATATCCAGAAATCGAGGTCTTCGATTCCATTTGCCCCGCGACGGACGCGCGGCAGCGCGCGGCGGCAGAGCTTGCCCAAAGGGCCGACGTCATGCTGGTGCTCGGCTCGCGCCAAAGCGCGAATACCCGGCGCCTGTTTGAAACCTCAAAGCGCCTTTGCGAGCGTTCCTTCCTCATCGTTTCGCCGCAGGAGCTCGAGGAACTCCCCTTCCGAAGGGAAGACCATGTAGGAATCACAGCCGGCGCCTCCACGCCGGATGAGATCATCAAGGAGGTTGTAACCAGAATGAGCGAGCTTGACAAGAACCTGCCCAACCCGACCGACGAACCCGAAGCGGAAGAAACCGCCGCCCTTGAGCAACCAACTTCCATCGAAGAAGTGGTTGCCGCAGAGGAAGACGCGGGCAGCAAGGACCTGGGCGCAGAGCCCGAATTTGCGGCAGCGTTTGAAGAAACCATGGTTTCCATCCGCCCGGGCCTGACCGTGACCGGCACCGTGGTGCAGGTCACCGAAGATGAGGTCTGCGTCAACATCGGGTATAAATCCGACGGGCTGATCCCCCGCGCCGAGCTGACCACTTCCGAGAACCCCTTGGAAGCCTTCAAGATCGGCGACGAGATCGAGGTCGAGGTCGTAAAGGTAAACGATGGCGAGGGCAACGTGCTGCTTTCGCAAAGGAATATCGTGAACCGCAAAACCTGGGACAGCCTCGTAGAAAAGTTCGAGAACAACGAATACATCGAGGGTGTCGGCCAGAGCGTCGTCAAGGGCGGCCTCCTGGTCGATGTGCAGGGCATCCGCACCTTCGTGCCGGCCAGCCAGCTCTCTGAGCGCTATGTCGAAAAGATCGACCAGTTCATCGGCAAGGAACTTCGCTTAAAGGTCATCGAGGCAGATCGCCAAAAGCGCCGCCTCGTCGCCTCGCGCAAGGCCGTTTTAGCCGAAGAAAGCGCCGAAAAGAAGGCTTCCGCCTGGGAAAAGCTCGAGGTTGGCAAGGTCATAGAGGGCGTCGTGCGCAGGCTGACCGACTTTGGCGCCTTCGTGGATCTCGGCGGCGTCGACGGCCTCATCCACATCACCGATCTTTCCTGGGGGCGCATCAAGCACCCTTCTGTCATCGTCAAGCCCGGCCAGATGGTCGAGGTGCTGATTCTGGCCCTCGACCACGAGCGCGAGCGTATCTCGCTGGGCCTGAAGCAGACCAAGCCCAAGCCTTGGGAAACCGCCACGGTCAACTACCCAGCTGACTCCATCGTGGAAGGCAAGGTCGTGCGCATCGTGCCCTTTGGTGCCTTTGTGGAGCTTGAGCCAGGCCTTGACGGCCTGGTGCACATCTCGCAGGTGGCCGAAGAGCGCATCGCCAAGGTCGAAGATAAGCTCGCCATCGGCGATTCCGTGCGCGTGCGCGTTTTGGATGTCAACCCAGACACGAAGCGCATCTCCCTCTCGATCCGTCAGGCCGATAGTTACGGCGATGGCACCGAGCTTCCCGAGGGCGACGAGAGCCTTGATTTTGGCGACCTGCCCCCTGAAGACGAGGGCGGCAGCGGCGACGAAGAAATTTAAAGCAATCAAAAAAGAGCCCCTGAAGCAAAGCTTCAGGGGCTCTTTTTCAGTATTCGCCGTTGCTTTTATGCTTTTGCAATATGGCTAGCCAGTCCTGCGATCTGCCCGCGAAGGATTCTGGATCCACGGGATAGTGCACGTTATAGAGGTAACCACTTTCGCCGTAGCGGCCCAGCGCGCTTTCGTTTAGGTGTGCCTCGTCTGCGCAAAGGTTGACCACCTCCAGGCAAACCAGAGCATGGTCGGTTCCCGCCACGATTTCGCGTTCCCAAAGATAGCGGCATTCCAGGTTTAGGAAGCATTCCCTGATGCGCGGGGCATCGACAAGGGCGGCCGGCTCTGCCGTGAGGCCCGAAAGCGCGATCTCATCGTCGTCAAAGCCGTTATTTTGGATAGTTTTTTCGCAAAGAGCATAGATTTCCGCAGAGGGGAAGTTCAAAACCGCCTCGCCGCGCTCTTTCAGGGTCTGGTAGAGATGGCCCTTCTTATTGACGCTTGAGAGGATGGCGTAAAAGCCCTTTTCGCCGCCATTGAAGCAGGCCCAGGACTGCAGGCAGGCATTGGGCTTGCCGTTTGACTTATAGGAGCTTACGATGAAGAGCGGCGATGGAATCGCGCTCACGAAATCCATCCACGAAAAGCCGTAGGTCTGCATTCCCGCCATCGAGGGCGGAATCTCGGCATATTCCCTCTTCATTTGGCATCCTCCTTTCCCTGTGAAAGGCAAAGCGCCATCTCGCAAACGGTAAAGGGCAAGGAGGAATAGCTCTTCTTTGCCGTTTCCGCGAAGCCCTTGGCCAGGTACCAGCGCTTAAGGCTCTCGTTCTCATCGATGATGCCGATGCAAAGCCGTGCAGCGCCTAAGTTGCGCGTCTTTTCAACGCAGGCATTGAGCAGCATTTCGCCATAGCCCCTGCGCCGCTTTTCGGGCAGAACGGCCAGCCTCGTCAGCTCATACGCCCCTTCCTCCTCCGTGGGGACCAGCGCCGCAAAACCGACCGGGGCATTGCGAAAGACAAGGGCAAAGCAGAAGCAGTTCGGGCCCGAAAGGCGCTTAACGAGCGCTTCTGCAGTCGTGAACGCCGGATGCGAGGGGCAATTTTCGGGCGTGAGGGCAAATTCATCGGCCACGGTTTGAAAGGCTCGGCGAATCAGGCCAGTCGCAAGCTCTGCATTGGGGCAGATGGCGATGGGAACGACCTTCGCCCGCTCTGGCAGGGCAATTTCAAACTCGAATTCGTGGGCGATCAGGAGCTCGTCCTCCCCCCAAAGGGGAATTTGCGGCTTGAGCTTGCGCGAAAGATCCAGCGCGCCGATGTGCACGGCGCGCAGATCGAAGCCGAAGCGCTGATAGAAGCGAATGGCGTGCAGGTTATCGTTCGTGGTGATGAGCCAGACGCGACTGCAGCCTTTCTCGCCAGCCGCGCGCAGGACGGCCTCAATCAAGGCGCTGCCGACGCCCCGATGCTGAAGCAGGCTCTCTAAAACCATGAGCTCGCACGCATCCTTTTCGATGCGGTAGAGCGCATAGCCGATGAATTCGTCATCTTCGACAGCAGCAAAGCCCGGCAGCAGGCGAGCATCGTGCCTTACGCCCCTGGTAATGATGAAGGGGCCTCCCCAGCTTTCGGCCACCTGCCGGTCGATTGCGCTGCGCCAGCCGCCCGCGTCTTCTAAATAAACCATCTAGACCTTTCCTTTCCCACGGGTTTCTTTAAGGAGCTTATTTCCGATAAAGTTCGGTTGCGCTGCCCTGAAGTGCCGACCGCGGCTGACGGGGCGGAGCGCGGGCCACCCCATCAATCCACGCGGCCGCGTGGGCCGCGACCATCGGTGAGGCCTTGCG
Organism: Christensenellaceae bacterium; assembly: GCA_031287285.1. GTDB lineage: Bacteria > Bacillota > Clostridia > Christensenellales > UBA1750 > JAITGM01. Next base: position 19,180 of record JAITTC010000071.1, on the reverse strand, counting down.
CGCCCGCGCCGCGACGATTTCAATCCACACGGCCGTGTTGGCCGCGACTCGGGCGCTTTGCCTATCTCGGGTAAGTCGTACTCATTTCAATCCACGCGGCCGCGAGGGTGATCCAAATTGCTTCTTCGTCATTGCGAGAAGCGTAAGCGACGAAGCAATCCAGCAGCAATGCGCAAGCGCTTCTTCAAAAAGGGAGGACGCTGGATTGCTTCGTTGCCACTCGCAATGACGAAGAAGGGTGCGGCGGGGTGCGTTCTAAGGGTAGTGCCTGGGCGCCGTCATTGCGAGGAGCGAAGCGACGAAGCAATCCAGCAGCCAGCGCGGAAAGGCTTCATCAAGAAAGAGGATGCTGGATTGCTTCGTTGCCACTCGCAATGACGAAGAAGAGCGCGGTGGCTCTAAGGGGAGTGCCTGGGCATCGTCATTGCGAGGAGCGTATGCGACGAAGCAATCCAGCAGCCAACGCGAAAAGGCTTTATCAAAAATGAGGACGCTGGATTGCTTCGTTGCCACTCGCAATGACGAGAGGTCTTCCCCGCGCGAGCGGCCTAGAGCTTGCCTTGTTTTTTGCGCTTTTCAACCCAGCCGGGGATGCTACGCTGCCGTTCCCTCGCGATGGCCAGCGCGCCAGGCTCCACGTCCTGCGTGATCGTCGAGCCGGCACCGATGTAGGCCTCTTCGCCGACGACCACCGGCGCGACCAAGTTCACGTTGCAGCCGATGAAGGCACGGTCGCCCACGCGGCTGCGGAGATGGGCCTTGCCGTCGTAGTTGCTGAACACCACCCCGCAGCCAAGGTTGACCCCCTCGCCAAGGTCCGCGTCGCCCACGTAGGTCAGGTGGGAAATCTTCGTGCCCGCGCCGATATTCGAGTTCTTGATCTCGACGAAGTCGCCGATGCGGCACTTGGGGCCGATCACGGCGCCCGGGCGCAGGTGGGCGTTTGGGCCCACGGTGCTCCCGGCCCCCACATGCGCTTCTAAGAGCGTGGAGCTTTCGACTCGCACGCCTTCTTCCAAAATGGAGCCCGCGATGCGGCAATTCTGCAAGATCGTGCAGTTCGGGCCGATTTTGGTGCCCTTCTGCAGCAGGCAGCCGGGGTAAATCACGGTATCCGCCCCGATTTCGACGCCGAAATCGATGTAGGTATTCGCGGGGTCGATGATCGTGACCCCCGCGCGCATCTGCTCTTCCAAAATTCGCCCTTGCATCGCCGCCTGCGCCCTTGCCAGCTGCAGTCGGTCGTTCACGCCGAGGGCATCCTCCTCGGCGCAGGTAACCGCGCGCACAACTTCGCCCATTTTGGTTAAAATCGGCACAATATCGGTTAAATACAGCTCGTTTTTGGGTGGGTGCGGTTTTAGCCTTTGCATCGCCGCCTTTAAGAGCGCCGTCTTCACACAGTAAAGCGAGACGTTCACCAGATGGATGCGCCTTTGTTCCTCGCTGGCGGCCGCTTCTTCAACGATATCGACCAGCCGATCGCCCCGCAGGATGGCGCGGCCATAGCCAAAGGGCTTTTCCATTTCGGCCAGCAGCGCGGCGGCAGCGGCACCGCCCTCTACGGCCCTGCGCAGGGCCAGCAGCGATTCCGGCTTGAACATGGGCGCATCCCCCGCCATCAAAAAGCAAAGGCCGGAATCGTCGTTTAAAAAGCCCTCAGCCGCGCAAGCCGCCGCGCCGGTGCCGTAGCCCTTTTCAAAATCCTGCCTGGCGTAGACCGCGCTCTCGCCCAAATGCCCCCTAATCTGCTCTGCCTTGTCGCCAATGACGACGATTGGCCGCTCTACCCCGGCTGCCCTGGCCAAGTCGATGGAATACTCGATCAGCGGCCTGCCGCAGACCTCGTGCAAGACCTTGTGCCGCCCGGATTTCATCCGCGTGCCCTCGCCGGCAGCGAGAACGATGGCATAATCCAAAGAAAAGGCCCCCTTTTTTGCTTTTTCTTATTCACTCATAGCCCAAAGTCTTGAGATCCTGCGGGCTATTGCGCCAATCCGGCCTCACCTTCACCCAAAGCTGCAGGTTCACTCTTTGCCCAAGGAGCTTTTCGATGTCGGCCCTCGCCTGCTCGCCGATCCTCTTCAGCATCTCGCCTTGCTTGCCGATGAGGATGCGCTTGTGCGAATCCCTTTCGCAGTACACGTTTGCGTGGATGGTCACGGCGCGGCGCTCGTCGCCCTGGTTCTCGATCGCGAGGATCTCGACACCGATGCCGTGCGGGATCTCTTCGCGAAGGTTGCGCAGCGCCTTTTCGCGGATCATCTCGGCCGCGATGACGCGCTCCGGCTGGTCGGTGATCATATCGTCCGGGAAATACTTCGGGCCTTCCGGCATCCAGGAGCCAAGCAGCTTTAAAAGCTCGTCCAGGCCCTTGCCCTTCCGCGCCGAAAGCGGCAGGTAGGCGTCCGCCTTGATTTCAGAGAGCTTTTGCAGCAGCGGCGCGAGCTGCGGTCCGTCGACCAAATCGATCTTGTTGACCACGATGGCCTTTTTCGCGGGCAGATTCGCATATTGCCTTAAAATCTCAAAATCCTTCTCGTGCGCGTCGGAAGCGTCCAGCATGAGCAGCAGGGCGTCGACGTCTTCCAGCGCGCTTTGCACCGCCGTGAGCATGAACTCGCCAAGCTTGTTGCGCGGGGTGTGAATGCCCGGCGTGTCGAGGAAGACGATCTGCATTTCGGGCTTTGTGAGCACCCCCATGATGCGAAAGCGCGTGGTCTGCGCGCGGGGCGAAACGATGGCGATCTTTTCGCCAATCAGCGCGTTCATCAGCGTGGACTTCCCTACGTTCGGCCTGCCCAAAATGGCCACGAAGCCGGATCGAAAGCCCTTATTTAACTGTTCCATCTTCATTCTATTCTCCTATTCGCGTTTTAAGCCAACGAAAGACAGCGCCCTTTCTTCCAGGGCGCGCATTTGGGCCTTTTCATCGCTCGTTTCATGGTCGTAGCCCAGCAAGTGCAGCAGGCCGTGCGCCAGCATGTAGCCGTATTCCCTCTCGGCCGAGTGGCCGTATTCGCCCGCCTGCTCGCGCACGCGCGCGTCGCAGATCAGCAGATCGCCAAGAAACAGCGTGCCGTCTTCCGGGTCGAAGGCGCCAAGAAGATCCGCCTTGGAGGCGTTTTTCACCCTTCCCCCGACCTGCGGGAACGACAGCACGTCGGTGACCGCGTCGACGCCCCGAAAGCGCGCGTTGGCGCTGCGAATCTCGTCTTCGCTGACGATTGAAACCGAAAACGAGGCCTCGGGCCCGAGTCCTTCCTCCTTTAAAACGGCCTGCGCCGCGCTCAGAAGAAGGGTTTGCAGCCCTTCCAGGCTCTCGCAGCCGATTTGGTTGATGAAGTCCATCCGCATTTAGGCCTTCTCGGGGCCGGATTCGCCGGGCTTTTCGCTTCCCTCGCCGCCCTCCAGCTGCGATGGGTACTCGATGCGCTCATGGTAGATGCCGGTGATGGTCTTCACGAAGGAATCCTCGATTTCGCCAAGGTCGCGGAAGGTGATCGGCGCCTCGGCAAACTGGCCGTTTTCGAACTTGGACTGCACGAGCTTGTGGATAAAGGCCGAAATGACCTCCGGCGCGCGATCCTTCAGCGTTCTGGTCGCGGCCTCGGTCGTATCCGCCAGCATGAGGATCACGGCCTCCTTGCTTTGGGGGCGCGGGCCGTCATAGCGGTAATCCGCCGGGTCCACGGCTTCGCCGCTTTCTTTTGAAGCCTCTTTGGCCTTGTAATAGAAGAAGGCCATCGTGTCGGTCCCGTGGTGCTGGGCGATCATGTCGCGAATGCGCTGCGGCAGCTTGGCCTTTTCGCCCATCACCAGGCCGTCGCGCACGTGATTGACCAAAATATTGGCGGAAACCTTGGGCTCCATGCCGTCATGGGGGTTTGGCTGGTCGCGCTGGTTTTCTTTAAAGAAGATGGCGCGCCGCGTCTTGCCAATGTCGTGATAATAGGCGCCGACGCGGCAAAGCAGGGCGTTTGCGCTGATGCGCTCGGCCGCTGCCTCGGCCAGATTCGCCACCATTAGGGAGTGATAGTAGGTGCCCGGTGCCTCGGTCTGCAGCTGGCGCAGAAGGGGCTGCGTGGGCGTTGAAAGCTCGAGCAGCATCTGCGGGGTGATGAGGTTGAAGGCGGATTCGAGCAGCGGCAGGAAGGCCAGGGTGAGCAGCGATGAGAGCACGCCGCCGCCCAGCGCCCAGGCCGCGGTCAGAAGGGTTTCGCTGAGATTTGTATCGACCAGCAGGCCAACGGTAAAGGCCACCAGCGCATCGGCCAGGCCAAGGAGCATCCCGCAATACATCAGCGCGCTGCGCCTGAGCATCTTGCGCCCAAGGAACACGGCCAAGGCGCCGATGAGCGCGCTCATCAGCAGGATCTCGAACATCGAGCCTGCCAGCAGGCCCTCGGCGCCGGTCACGATCGCGCCGACGAACAGCCCGATGATGAGGTTCATGAACAGCGCAAGCCTCGGCCCCACCAGCACGGTGATGAGCAGCGCGGCCACGTGCACGGGGGTGAAGAAGCTCTGCACGCCGCTGAGCTTGGTAAGCCAAGCAAAGAGCAGCTGCAAAAGGATGATGAGGCAGAGCAGCAGCACGATTTTGGGCCTTCTGAGCATCTGCTTTTCGTACTGCAGCATATAGAGCAGCGTCACGAAATAAAGCGTGAGCATGAACAGCCCAAAGCCGAGGTACAGATTCAAATCCTGCCTGCCGGAGCGAAGCAGGCCGAGCTCCTCGATCATTCTATATTGCTGCTCGGTCACGATCTCGCCATCTTGCACGATGTTTTGGCCCTTTTTATAGATCACGGGCTCCACGGCGCTTGCAAGCTGGCTGCGCATGGCCTCGGTGGCCGCTTCATCGATGAAGGCATTTTCTTCAACGCACTGGCGAAGGATCGCGTTCGCGGGGCCCACGAGCTGCGAGGCGACCCCCTGCTTGGCCAAATCAAGGGCCAAATTATCGAGGACGATCTCGACACTGCCCTCGCCCACGCCCCTTTCCATCACCTCTGAAAGCAGGGCCGTCACGGCGTCCGCCATGTGCTCAAAGGCCGCGGAATCCGCGCCCAAGACCGCGCGCATTTCGTATTCGCTAAGGCCCAGCGCCGAAAATTCACCGATCATCGCCTCTAAATACTTCTCTTCTGGCGAGGGCGTCGGGGCCGGAGTTTGCGTGGGCGCCGGGGTCTCGGTGGGTTCCGAGCTAGCTGCGCCCGCGGGCGTTCCGCCAGATTCGCTGGGACTTGGCTGCGGCGTTAAGGGAATCGGCGTCGGGCTTGCCATCGCGGCGACCGCGTACTCGCCGCGAATTCGCCTCAGACCGTCGAGGATTTCGCCCGCCTTGCTGACCGCCCTGTCGCTGATGTTGGGATCCGTCTTGATGATCGGTTCGACGATCGAGTTCTTTTGCCTATCGCGCTCGCGCTCGGTCGCGATCTTATCTTCGACGTCCTTCGTGGCCTTGATGGTCTGGGGGGCGAGTTCGCCCACCACGAGATCGTGCTGCTCCGGCGCCACCAGAAGGAGCAGGGCGCCAAAAATCATCGCGAAGCAAAGCGTAAGGAGGAAGACCGAATACAGGGTCTGCGGCTCCTTTAGCTTGCGGGCACCCGCGCCCTTCTTTTGTTCCCTTCGTTGCATTCTTCACCCTTCGCGCCGGAAAGTTTGGTTTTCAACGCCGCTCCGGAGCGTTCCTCTTTTCGAATTTTTCGTAGGCGCGCACGATGGCCTGCACCAGGTCATGCCGCACCACGTCCCTGTGGGTGAGTTCCACGACGGCGATGCCGTCTACGCCGCGCAGGACCTCCACGGCCTCTGCCAGACCGTTCTTCTTGCCAAAGCTCAGGTCGACCTGGGTTAAATCGCCGGTCACCACCACGCGCGAGCCACTGCCAAAGCGCGTCAGGAACATCTTCATTTGCTCGGTGGTGGTGTTCTGCGCCTCATCCAGGATGATGAAGCTGTCGTTCAGCGTCCGCCCGCGCATGTAGGCAAGGGGCGCCACCTCTATAATACCCCTTTCTTGCAGCTTTTGGAAGCTGTCGACCCCCATGAGCTCGTATAGGGCGTCGTAAAGGGGGCGCAGATACGGATCGACCTTGTTCTGCAAGTCGCCCGGCAAAAAACCGAGCTTTTCGCCGGCTTCCACGGCCGGTCTGGTCAAGACGATGCGCTCGATTTCCTTGTTCTTATAGGCGACCACCGCCATCGCCATGGCCAGGTAGGTCTTCCCCGTGCCGGCAGGGCCGGTCGAGAAGGTGACGGTGTTCTTCTGGATGGCCTTGACGTATTCGCGCTGGCCCAGCGTCTTGCAGCGGATCTGCCTTCCCCTCGCGGTGATTGCGACCACATCCTGCATGATGGCGTCGATCATGTCTGCCTGGCCTTCGCGGGCGAGCTCCACCGCGTAGTTGATCCTGCTCTTATCGATCCGCTCTTCCTTGCGGATCATGTCGAGCAGCTTCTGCAGCACGGTGATGGCGAGCTCCACGTTTTCTTCCGTGCCGCTGACGACGATTTCGGAGCCCTGCGTGTTGATCCTGGCTCCGGTGCGGAGCATCAGGGTTTCTGCGTTTTCATCCAGGTTGCCAAAGAGCCTCGCGGCCTCCGCCATGGAGCGAACTGGTACCTGGCGGCTGATCAGCATCTCTTCCAAGGGCAAAGATCCTCTCCTTTTGCCGCCGCGCTCTATTTATCCTGCACCGATACGCCGATTTGCGCAAAGCTCTCAAGCGTCAGCCGCGCGGCAAGCTTTTCTTCCCCTATCTTACTATATTCCAGGCGTTTGTCAACAATCCGCGCCCCGCCGGGCACCAGATTCAGCGCGTCGGTCAGCGCGCGCTGCGCGGCTTGGCGCCGCACCTCCTCTTCCTCCCTTTGCTGCCGCCTGAGTTCTACCTCGGTAAAGCGCTGCTTTTCCCAGGCGATGGGCAGGTAAAGCCCGTCGAGCAAAAAGCCGCCTTCCTTCGATATGTTATAGTCCTTAAACGGCACCTTGCCCTGAAAAAGGCAGATTTCAAGCCCCAGGCATCGGATGACCATGCGCTCGTGCGCCCTGCCCGTCGGCACGCGAACGGTTTCATAGAGCTCTGCCTCTCCGGCGCCCGTCTGCCAGATGCGCGCATAGACCTCGCCGTTTGCGTGCACGCTTCCGCTTGAGGGGTCATAGCCCTGAATCAGAAGCTGGCCCTGGCGCACGGTATCCCCCGGGCGCACCCAGGCCATGCCGGATAGCACCGTCACCTTGGTGATGAGCCCCTCGCAGCTCGCGACGATATTCACGGGCTCGCTGCGCCTGAAGATTTCGGGCGGCTTGACCGCCTCCACCACGAAAAGCTCCAGCGTCACGCCGCGCTGGTGGAGCGACGCAAAGGTCAGGTTCGGGAAGCTGCGCAGCACGCTCTCTTCAATTGCCCTTGGGTCCACCTTTTCGCGAAAGGCTCCCCTTTCGGCGCCAAGCCCCGCCATGAGCTCCAGAAGCTGCCGCTTCATGGTTTCGTTATGGATGCCGGAAACCCGCACCTCGAGCACGGTTTGCGAAAGGCCCCAAATCACCAGCAGGGAGGCCAGCAGCGCCACCACGAACGCGGCCTTATGCCGGAGCATCACCCGCACAAAGGGCAGTCCTTCGCGCTTTAGTATGCGCACCTTTAGCCCGGATCCCCGGAGGAGATGCCGCAGCGCGTTAAAATCCTCGGCTCTCAGCCGCATCGAGGTGCCTTTTTTTTCGCGCCTGACATCCTGCAGCGAAAGGCTCGCCGCCAAGCGATTGAGCTCCTTTGGCGGCAGGCTGCCGATCAGCAGCACCGTCACGGTTCCCGTCAATCTTTCCATCAGCACTCCTCCGGCTTCAGCAAAAGAATTTTATCGATCTTGCCGACCAAGATGAGATCCTCTGCGGTCAGCGCCTCCATCATCAGCTTTTCACCCTCTATATGCAGCAGCATCCCCTTCGCTCGCACGCGGATGCTCTCGCCCGTGTATTCCAAAAGGCCCGAATGCCCTTCGATGATCATCCGCGCATCGCCTTCCATGTGAATTCTCGTTTCCCCAGTCATCACCGAGCGCGCCAGGCCCAGCTCCCGGGCGATCTTCGCCTTATCGAGCATCGTGCTTCCCCCTTAAATCCCCTCTCTTGCCTTCATTTATATGCCTCTTTCTTCCCCGAAAGCACGAAAACCATGCGCTTTCCCCCGCGCCGTCACAGGGCCGTCACAAGGACGGGGCATGCTGGGGGTAAGCGGCGGCGCTCCCCGCCGGCCAAACGAAAGGAGGGGAAATCGCCCAATTTTAGGAGTCAGACTTTCATGAAATGGAGATGAAACCCCATGAAAAAAACAATCACGGCGGCTTTCGCGTTCCTCGTGCTGGCGACGGCCCTCTTGGCAGGCGGCGGAAGCGTCGCCTTGGCCGCATCGGCATCCGGCGCCGAAAGCACCGCGCCAAAAACAGGGCATGGCGGCAGCCATGCAGGCACTGCCAGGGTAAACGCCTTGGCGGTCGCAGCCTCGGTCCTTGGCATCGCAGAAGATGAAGCAAGGGCCGGCATAAAGGATGGGAAGCTTGGCGATCTGCTGCTCGCCGCGGGTAAGCTTGGCGAGTTCAAGGCAGCCTACATAGAGGCAGCAGGGGCCAAGCTCGACGCGGCGCTTGCGGCAGGAGCGCTGACGCAGGCGCAGGCAGATGAAAAGCTGGCGGAAGTGAAGGCCAAAATGGACGCCTACGACGGCACAGCGCACCTTTGCGGCGGCAGCGGCCGCCACCGCGCGGGCAGGGGCGGCAAGGAAGCCTAAAGCTGCGTTCGCGCCCGCAATCTAACCCAAAGGCATGGAGATCCCGCGGAAACCCCGCCGTTTCAGCGGGATCTCCGCGTTTTAAGGGGCAAGGGCTGCTTTCCGGGTTCCCGCATGATATAATCGCTTCAGCGAAGGGGGAGAAAACGATGGCAAAAATACTGATCGTGGACGACGAAGAGAGGATTCGCGAGCTCATCGAAAAGTACGCGAGATTTGAGGGGCACGAGGTCGCCATGGCGGCGGACGGACTCGCCGCCATAGAGGCCGCGAAAAAAGAGGCCTTCGACCTCATCATCATGGACGTGATGATGCCGGAACTCGACGGTTTTTCGGCCGTAAAAGAGATTCGCAAGGGCAGCGCCACGCCGGTGCTCTTTCTTTCTGCGCGCGGCGAGGAGTACGACCGCATCCACGGCTTCGAATCGGGCGCCGATGATTACGTCGTCAAGCCCTTTTCGCCAAAGGAGCTCATGCTGCGCCTTGAAGCGATTCTAAAGCGCACAAGGGGGGAAGAGCAGCGGCATGAAACCTGGAGCCGCGAGGGCCTGAGCGCGGATTTCACCGCCCGCACCGTTTCGGTGGACGGCGAGGCCGCCGCGATGTCTCCCAAGGAATACGAGCTCTTTTTTTACCTTCTTCGCAACCGCAATATCGCGCTGAGCCGCGAAAAGCTGATCGAGGGAGTATGGGGCTACAGCTTCCTGGGCGAAGACCGCACGCTCGACACCCACATCAAGCTCCTGCGCAAATCGCTCGGGCCCTATGCGAAATGGATCGTCACCCTGCGCGGCCTTGGCTACCGCTTCGAGGGCTGAGCCCATGCGCATACGGGTGAAGATCTTCGGCTGGCTTCTGGCGTTCTGCGCGGTTTTGCTCGTTCTTCTTTGGCTGTTTCAGATCGTGTTTTTAGACAGCATCTATCGGCTCGTAAAGATCGCGGAGGTTCATTCCGCCATGAACGCGCTCAGCGGAAGGCTCGGCGACGAGGATTTGAGCGCGCTGGCCGAGAGCCTTTACGAGTCGCGGGGCGTCAGCGTCGTGGTTCTGTCGCCAGATGGCACGGTGGCGCTGACGCAGGGAGCCTTCCCCCGCCAGCGCGAGCTTTCGCGGGAGCTCTCGCGGCTCTACTCGCTCACCGCCCAGCACGGCGGGGAATATTTTGAGTACCCCTCGCAGGAGCTTAGCTCCCATCCGCCCGCGAATACCCCCTTCGGCCAGCCTCGCGGCCAGCAGGAAATCTACCATTGCAGGCTGGTCGACGGCAGCCTGCTCGTGCTCTTTGCCATGATTTCGCCGGTTGACGCAACGGTGAGCACGCTGAAGATCGAGCTGTACTTCATCAGCTGCGCCTTGCTGCTGTTTTCGCTCCTTCTGGCCTTTCTCATCGCCAGGCATGTGGCGCGGCCCATCGTTTCCATTCATCTCTCTGCCCAAAGGCTCGCGCGCGGGGAATACGATACGGTCTTCAGCGCGCGCGGCTACCGCGAGATCCGCGAGCTTTCAGACATGCTGAACGCGGCTGCCCGCGAGCTTTCGACCGTGGACGGCCTGCGCCGCACCCTGGTCGCGAACGTTTCGCACGACCTTCGCACGCCTCTGACCCTCATCGCAGGCTACGCGGAAGCCATGCGCGATCTGCCCGGCGAGAACACGGCCGAAAATGCGCAGATCATCGTGGATGAAGCCAACCGGCTCAGCCGGCTGGTCAGCGATGTGCTCGACCTATCGAAGCTGCAGGCAGGCGCGCTGGAGCCAAGGCTTGCGCCCTTTGCGCTCACGCAATGCCTGCGCGGCATCGTGGCCCGCCTTTCTGAGTTCACCCGGGCCGAGGGCTACGGCATCGCGCTTGAAGCGGATGAAGAGATCGCCATTGCGGCCGACGAAAGCCTGGTTTCGCAGGCGCTCTACAACCTCTTGATCAACGCGATTCATTTCACCGGCGATGATAAGATGGTCGTGGTCCGGCAGATCGCACAGTCCGGCTTCGTCACCGTTGAGGTGGCCGACAGCGGCCCCGGCATCTCCCCTGGCGAACTGCCCCACATCTGGGAAAGATACCACCGCGGCGAATCGAAGCGCGGCAGGCCGAAGGGCGCCGGCGTCGCCCCCGGCACGGGCCTTGGGCTCGCCATCGTCAAATCCATCGTGGATTTGCACGGCGGGCAATGCGGCGTGCGCTCGGCGCCCGACAAGGGCAGCGTGTTTTGGGTTCAATTCAAGCGCTGACGGGGCGCTTTGGCCAAAGAGGGCGGCAAATGCCGCCCTCTTTTGATTTCTTGCCTCAAAGCTCCAGCCAGCCTTTGGTTTTTCGTCATCTGGCCGTCACATTCGGGGCCTATGCTAATGAAAAAGCAAGTTGAGGTGATCCTTACATGGCCATCGAAACCTTCAAGCGCTATGAAAACAAATATAGGCTCAGCCAGCCAAGCGCGCTCCTGCTGCAGGATCTGCTGCGCCCTCATATGGATCCGGACCCGCACAACGCGGGCGGGGCGCTCTACCCCATTCACACCCTGTATTACGATACGCCGGGCAGTGATTTCATCCGCGCCTCGCTGCAAAAGCCGAGCTATAAAGAAAAGCTCCGCCTGCGCTCCTACGGCAGGCCCGAAATGGATTCCGAGGTCTTCGTCGAGATCAAGAAGAAGGTGGCGGGCGTCGTCAACAAGCGCCGCAGCGCCATGCGGCTAAGCCAGGCCTACGCCTTTCTGAAAAGTGGGGAATTGCGCGGGAATATCCCCACTCAAAACGCCCAGGTCTTAAGGGAAATCGCCTACGTCCTCTCTCGCTGTGAATTGAGGCCCGCCCTTCATATGAGCTATGAGCGCCTGGCCTTTCGAGGCGAGCGCGATCTCCGCGTTTCCTTCGACCGGAACATCCTCGCCCGCAGGGGCGATCTGCGGCTCGAATCCGGCGCGCACGGCGATCCTCTCCTGACGTCAGGCGAATGGTTGATGGAAATCAAGGCGGCGCAGAGCCTGCCGCTCTGGCTTTGCCGGCTGCTCTCGGAGCTGCGGATCTACCCCGCCGGCTTCTCGAAGTACGGCAGCGCCTACACCCGCGAGCTTTTGAGGCAAGGCGCGGACGGCAGGCCCTTCGTGCCTGCCAGAAAACCAGAAATCGATCTGCCCGCGCATCCCGCGCTGGCTTAAAGGAGAAAAACACCATGTTCGAATCGATCTTCACCGCTCAAGCGAGCGATGCCGCCGTCAGCCTGGCCGGCCTTGGCGCAGCCCTTGGCACCGCGCTGGCCCTAGGCCTCCTCATCAGCCTGGTTTGCCTAAAGATCCAGGGCGGCCAAGGGGTATCGCGGAGCTTCGCGCTGACCCTGGTGCTGCTCCCGGCCATCGTCACGGTCATCATCCTACTCGTTGGCAACAACGTGGCGCGCGCCTTCTCGCTGGCCGGGGCCTTTACCATCATCCGCTTCCGCAGCGCGCCCGGCAACCCGAAGGATATCGCCTTCGTGCTTTTTTCGATGGCCGTGGGCCTGGCCGCCGGCATGGGCTTTTTGCTCTATGCGGCAATCGTGGGCGTCGTGCTCTGCGCGGCGGCGGCCCTTTTAGAGCTCAGCGGCTATGCAAGGCCAAAAGCCGGCGCAAAGCAGCTCAAAATCACCGTGCCCGAGGATCTGAACTTCAGCGAGGCCTTCGAGGGTGTTTTTGAAAAATACACCCTGTCGCACTCGATGGTGCGGGTAAAAACCGCCGACCTTGGCAGCGTCTATCAGCTAAACTACGCCGTCGTCTTGAGGGAAGGCATCAGCGAGAAGGCCTTCATCGACGAACTTCGCGTCTATAACGGCAACCTGAACATCGCCCTCTTGATGGACACGTCCAGCACCCCCTCTGCGGCTGAATTTTAAGGAGGTTCTTACATGAAAAGAAGCATAAAAAGAAGCGCAAAAACCCTCGCGCTGCTGCTCGCCGCCGCGTGGCTGTTTTTAACCCTCATGGGCTGCGGCAGGGCAGCCAGCGCGAGCGATGAACCCCAGGAAGAACCCTCCGCAGCTTCCGTGGCAGGCCCCTCTGCGGCGCCCAGCGCGGCGGCCGCCCTGCCCGCGCGTTCGCCAGGCCCCGAGGATACGGACGCGAGCTTTGACGCGGCCCTGGCAACCGCCATTCGCTTAAACGGCGAAAGCGCCGCCATCGACGGCCCGGGCGCCTCGGCAAGCGGCCGCGTCGTGACGATCAGCGCGGCCGGGACCTATCTGCTCAGCGGCAGCCTGGCAGATGGGCAGATCGTCGTCGACGCAGGGAAGGAGGCCCTCGTGCGCCTGGTGCTCAACGGCGCCGAGATCACGAACAAAAGCGGCGCGCCAATCTACGCGAAAGGCTGCAAGAAGCTCCTTCTCACCCTGGCTGAGGGCACGAAAAACGCGCTCACCGACGGGGGCGCGAACTTCATCTACGAAAATGAAGACGAAGAGGAGCCAAACGCGGCGCTCTTTTCCAAGGGCGATTTAAGCATCAACGGTCTGGGCAGCCTGACCATCGACGCAGGCTTTCAAAACGGCGTCGTGAGCAAGGATGCTTTGCTCATCGCAAGCGGAGTTTTTGAGATTAACGCCTTAAAGCACGGCATCCGGGGCAATGACTCCGTCGAGATTCTGGGCGGCGAGTTCGCCGTTCAGGCAGGGGCCGACGCCATCCAGACCAACAACACAGCGGACGCGGAAATGGGCTGGCTGCTCATCGAAGGGGGAAGCTTCGAGCTGAGCGCCGGGAACGATGGCCTGCAGGCAGACAGGGCCCTTACCATCGGCGGCGGAAGCTTCCGCATCGCATCGGGCGGCGCAGGGCAGGCGGCCGGTGGCTCAAGCGGAGAATCGAGCAGCCAAAAGGGCATCAAATCGGGCGGCGATCTGGTGATTTTGGGCGGAAGCTTCGAAATCGACAGCCAGGACGACGCCCTGCACACGAATGCGAGCGCTGAAATCAGCGGCGGCGAGTTAAGCCTTCGTTCTGGCGACGATGGCATCCACGCGGATGGCGATCTGCGCATCAGCGGCGGAAGCGTCACGGTGCTTGAGTCCTACGAGGGCCTTGAGGGCAGCAATGTCTACATTTCGGGCGGCGAAATCAGCGTCGTTTCATCGGATGATGGCATCAATGCGGCGGGCGGCAACGATGGCAGCGGCCTCGGCGGCCGATTTGGCCGCGACGCCTTCGCGCCAGGCGGCGCGGGCGGCGACCACCTCCTCTCCATCAGCGGCGGCGCGGTAAGGGTTCAAACGCGCAGCGACGGCCTCGATTCCAACGGCTCCATCGAGATCAGCGGCGGCCTGCTCATCAGCGAAGCCCTCCCCGAGCGGGACGGCGACGCGCTCGACGCAGGCGGAACGGTGAAGTTCACGGGCGGAACGATCATCTACGCGGGAACCTTGAGCACCGGCGTGAACCCGGGCGCGGATTCGAGCCAAAGCTATGTCTACGCGAGCGCGGAAATCGCCGCGGGAAGCGAAATCAGCGTCCGCAAGGACGGCAAAACCCTTCTGGCTTATACGCCGAGCGCAAGCATTCGGGTGATGGCCTTCTCTTGCCCGGAGATTCAGGCCGGTGAAAGCTACGAGATCTATCACAGCGAAACGCCGCTCGCCACAGCCACGGCAGGGGAAGGCGGCGGGGGCATGTTTGGCGGCCAGGGCGGGCGCGGCGGAGCCTTCCCGGGAGGCGGGGCGCCGGAAGGCGGCTTCCCGGGCGGCGGGCAAAGGCCGGGGCGCAGCAGCGACGGAGGGGCAGCCCCGCCATCCGGCGGTGCCACGCCGGTCGCATAAAACCTCCGGCATATAAAGAGGAGCGGAAGGCGATCGCCTTCCGCTCCTTCGTCGTTTCGCTCCTTTTTCATTCCGCAGCCCAGGTTTTATCCGGAAGCCCTTCCGCCCTAATCACGCGGGCCGTTCCAGCCCGCAAACGTTGTAATTTCAGGCTCCCCTCCCCCGCCTTCATAAAAAAGGCCGCTTCGGTGAAGCGCCGCATAAGCCATACCATCATTCGCAGATCATCGCCCCATACTTCCATGCTGCAACCCCGGCTCCTCCCCTTGTGAGGCCCTCTTTTCGCCGAATAGTTCATCCTGATTTCGCTTCTTATTCATTTCGCAGCCCGGTTTTTTACCCGGATCTCAGCTCTTTCATCCTAAATAACGCGAGCCGTTCTAGCCCGTGAAGCGTTGGAATTTCAGGCTCCCATCCTCCGCCTTCACGAAAAGGGCCGCTTCGGTGAAGCGCCGCACAAGCCATCCCGCCATTTGCGGATCATCGCCCCATGCTTCCATGCTGCAATCTCAATTCCTCTCCTTGTAAGGCCCTCTTTTCGCCGAATAGTTCATCCTGTATTTCCCATTGCCAGCTTTCGCGCCGGGCGCGCAGCTTCTCATCCACAACCAGCACCCTATAGATCGCCCCTGGCTTAAAATGCCGCAAAAGAACCTCGGGCCGCGTCCCCTCGGGCACGATCAGCGTGCGCAGGGGCACCGGCCTGCCCTCCTCCAGCCGAATTCGCATCTTGAGCAGCCGCCGCGCCGCGTCAAGCCGCGCGCTGCGCATCTCTCGCAGCGCCGCGAGGAAGAGCGTAAGCCCGCCAAGGACCAGGCTCAGGTTCCACTTCCCCGATGCAAGGTAGACCGGCGCGCTCAGCGCCATGACGCCCAGCCCGCAGAGCAGCCCAAGCCCGGCGGCGACGCGCGAAGCCGTTTGAAACTCGCAAAAGGCCAATAAAAGGGCGCGCAAAAGCCGCCCGCCATCTAAGGGGTAGGCAGGCAGCAGGTTAAAAAGACACAAAATCAGGTTCGCGGCGATAAAGCCCGCCAAATAAGGGGTACTCTCAGGCAGGCAATAGGCAAAAAGCCCGCCGAGCGCCGCCAGGCAGAGGTTGCACAGCGGCCCGGCAGCCGCCACGAGCGCCTCGCGCACCGGCGCTTGCTCCACGCCGGCGATTTGCGCCACACCGCCGAAGGGCGCAAGCTCGATTTCGAGTAGCTGCAGCCCAAGCGCGCGGGCGGCGAGCCCATGCGCCGCCTCGTGCGCGCAGAGCAGGGCGGCGGCGAGCAATAAGCCCTCCGCCTCGCCAAACAGCAGGCAAAGCCCGCCCAGCAGCAAAACAGAGGGGCGCGCGCGGATGCGCACGCCCCCGATTACGCAAAGCGTCACGGCTGCTCGAAATACGCGCTAAGATCGGCGCTTTCGTCGTTGAGGAAGACGCTCACCAGCAGCTTTGACCGCCCCTCCTCGGTCACTGGCGTGCCGAGGCTCTGCGTTGCGCGCAATTCATCGCCCGGGGCGACGCGCACGCCGGTCAGCGGCTCGTAGCTGCTGCTCATGCCGCCCGCATGCTCCACCACGGCGCGGTAGCCGCCATAGCGCGAGCGCACCACGGACTTCACCTTGCCATCGGCCATCACAAGCGCGGGCCCTTCGCCCAGGAACCAGCCGCTCTCGCCCTCTTTCATGGCCAGGCGAGCGTCCTTAAGGGGCGCCTCGAGGGTCTTGGGCGCCTGCTCAAAGCCCTTATTCCAAAAGACCAGAACCGAATCCGGAATCATGTTGCTGACGAACTTGAGCTTGCCCAGCGCCTCGCTGACCCCGGAATCCTCCATCGAAACCGTCGCCACGGTCTTGACCGTTTCAACAAACTGCTTCGAGGGCCCAAACGGCAGGTACTTCGCCCCGGCCAGCAAGGCCAAAACGGCCAGGCATGCGGCGGACTGCATCATCAGCCGGCTGCGATTCGGCCCCTTTTCGCCATTTTCCCGGGGCTCCGCGCTCCCATCATACCAGCTCTTGTACTTGTTGAGGGCGTTTTGGTAGGCGTTGCGGCCGCGCCTGGCCAGGCCCTGGCGCTTCCGCATGGCCAGCCTTTCCCTCTCGATGTTGTAGCGCCGGTCCGCCTCGGTCACCGCGCGCAGCCTGCCGCCGCTGTTATATTCCCATTTGTCCATGCGCATCAAGCCTCCAACCCTTTTTGTAAACGGTATGTCCAAATCGGGCTGAATATGAGCGCTTAGAATAAACTTCTTTGCTGGTTTCTAAGCACGTTGAAGACCAGGCCCATGGCTAGCATGTTGGCCAGGAGCGAGCTGCCCCCATAGCTTAAAAACGGCAGCGGAATGCCGGTGACCGGCATGATGCCGATGGTCATGCCGACGTTTTCGATGATGTGAAAAAGCAGCATGGAGCCCACGCCCGCGATGATGTACGAGCCGAAGGGGTCGAGCATCTTGAACGAGAGATAGAACAGCCGCATGAGCAGCACGAGGTACAGCGTAAGGATCACCAGGCAGCCGATGAAGCCCACGGATTCCGCGGTCACCGCAAAGATGAAGTCCGAGTGCTTGACGGGAACGAAGTCAAGCTGGCTGATGCTGCCCTCGACGAAGAGCCCCTTGCCGGAAACCTGCCCCGAGCCAACCGCGATTTTTGAATAATAAACGTGCAGGCCCCCGCCCGAGATATCCCGGGCCGGATTGAGGAAGTTCAGCACCCTTTCGCGCCGGAAATCCGACAGAAACGGCCATGAGCCGACCGCAGCGAGCCCGCCTGCCGCCGCAAAGCCCAAGAATATCCGAAGATCTATGCCAGAAACGAAGAGCATGCCGACGAAGATCGCCAAAAACACCAGGGCTGTGCCGTAATCATCCTGCAGAATGATGATCCCAAACGGCAGGGCGAAGTGCAGCAAGAAGGGCAAAAACTCCTTTACGCTTGAAATGCGACCGTTTTTGCTCGAAAGATGCCGCGCAAGGGTGATGATGATGGCCACCTTGCAAACCTCGGAGGGTTGAAAGGTTCTATCGCTCATCCAGGTCATGAAGGCGCCGATGCCGCGCACCTTGGGCAGGAAGAGCACCGCGATCAGGAGCAGATTCGCCGCGATATAGATCGGGATGGCGAACTCGCCGTAGATGCGATAGTCAAACAGCAGGTAGACCAAGAAAAACGCGGCAAGCCCCACGCCGACCCAGGTCAGTTGAAGCCCTGCAGAGCGCGTGAGCAGCCCCACCAGGCGCGAGGCGATGCCCGAGCCCTCACTTTGGGCATAAGGGTCCGCCGTGGCGTTGGCGATGAGCATCACGCCCAGGATCGACAGGGCAAGCACCAGCAAAAACAGGAGCCCGTCAAAGCGCCCCCGCAGTCGATCCAAAAAATAGCCGTTGTTTTTTTTAAATAGCATGCCTTGTTTCGTTTACCTTTCGCTTAAGCGCCCAAATCCCCGTCGCTTTTGGGGTAGAGCAGGCCGTATTCCGCCGCCAAAATGTCCATCATGATCGTGTCGTGAAAGCGCCCATCGGCATAATGCGCCTCGCGCCTCCTGCCGCTTTCTTGAAAGCCCACCTTCTCATAGCAGGCGATCGCCCTTTGGTTGAAGGCAAAAACGTTCAGGGATGCGCTGTGCAGCCCAAGAACCAAAAAGGCGTAGCCAAGGCGCAGGCGCAGCGCCTCGGCGCCGTAGCCCTTGCCGCGATCCCCTTCTTCGCCGATGAACAGCCCGCACTCGCCGCGCCGATCGATGAAATTCAGCCTCATCAGGCTGATTCCGCCGATCAGCCGATCCTCTTCCCTTAAAACGATGGCGAAGTGGTAATCCGTTTCACTGCGCGCCAAGCCCTGAACCGCCTGCGCTTCTGCAAAGAGGCCCAAAAGCCTCTGCGCGCTGCCGAGGTTTTTCGAAATCAGGGGGTCGTTCATCCAGCGGGTATAGAGGGGCGCGTCGTCTTCGTTGATTGGGGAAAGATAGAGCCTTTCGCCCGCGATCTTTTCAAAATAGCGCAATGAATTTCCCTCCCTCGGCTTTTTTGCAGTATATAATACGGCGCAAAAAAGAGCAAGGGCGCAGCCTTGCCCCGCGGCCCCATCAGGCTTCTGCTAGGCTTGACTTTTAAGGCGTTTTCCCCTATAGTAAGGCAAAAAAGGAGGGGCTTTCATGACAAAGCAAGAGCTTTTCTCTTATATCGAAAAGAACAGCCAGGTCTTCACCGAGCTTTCCGACCGAATTTGGGGCTTTGCCGAGCTTTCATTAAAGGAGTTTCAGTCCATGCAGCTCTATGTGGACGTTCTGCAAAGGGAAGGCTTCCAAGTTGAAACCGGGCTTTGCGGCGTGCCGACCGCCTTTTCAGGCAGCTTCGGCAGCGGCAGGCCGATCATCGGCATTTTGGGCGAGTTCGACGCCCTCTCGGGCCTTTCGCAGGAGGCTGGCGTCGCCGAGCGGCGCGAGCTTGTGAAGAACGGCTCCGGCCACGGCTGTGGCCACAACCTGCTGGGCGCAGGCTCGCTGGCCGCAGCCTTTGCCGTGAAGGAGTATTTGCAAAAGACCGGCAAGCCCGGCACCGTGGTCTTTTATGGCTGCCCCGGCGAAGAGGGCGGCGCGGGTAAGGCCTTCATG
>JAITTC010000045.1 GCA_031287285.1 Christensenellaceae bacterium | reverse complement strand
GCAGCCAAGGCGAGCAAAGCCGCGAATTTCACTTCACGGTCTATTTCTTCAATGCGGCGGGAAGCTACCCCTATAGCGGCAGCAAAAGCGGCACGATTGCAAGCGGGGGCGCTCTCACCCTCAAGCACGGCGAACACGTCACGATTGCGGGCCTGCCCATTGGCGCCAGCTATAGCATCACCGAAACCGAGGCAAATCAAAATGGCTACACGACCACGGTAACCGGCGGCAATGCCGTTGTGATTGCCGGCGGCTCAACGGCCGCCTTCATCAACCAGCGCGGGGCCACGGCGGCCCCAACACCCACGCCCACGCCTTCTTCAGGCGGCAGCTCAGGCAGTTCGACCACAGCCCCCAAGACCCCAGACGACTTCGGAGGCGGTTCGGCCACGCCGCCCAAGACCGGGGACGAACTCCCTCCGCTCTTTGGCGCGCTGGCCGTCGCCATCCCGCTGATGCTGATCCTCTTCCTCACAAGGCGCAGGCAAACCAAGCCCAAGCGCGCATCCCAAGGGTTAAAGGGCGAATAAAAGGCGTCGATGTGCGAAACATCGCCGCCTTGTTCATTCCAGAGGCGCTTTGCGGCCATTGCCAAAGGCCTAACCCCGAAAGGCCCCTTTATGAGGGGCCGCCAGCTTGCCGCGCGGACGGGGATTCCCTGCCGCGAGCTGGACGCGATCGTCTACGAGCCTTGCCCTTCCTCCCCTACAGGCAACCAAAAACGCCCCGAAGTAGAAGCCATATTGGTATCCGAAAGCCAGACCGTGTAGAATACCGCTGTTGAATTAAGCCGGTCAGATCGTTTTCTAGTGCCGCATCTCTGGTTCGGCGCTATCGAACCCTTCTTCACTGGCTGAAGCAAAACCTGGGGCTCGAAAAATCGGATATGCGCCGAGCCTTTGGATGTTGCGCGCGATGTTCCGCTGGACCCGCCAATTCGAAAGCGGGGCCGATAAGCTTGAGGAAAGGCTCCTCCCCTATCGCGCCAAAACCACGACGCTTCGCAGTCGCAAGGATGGGCAGTCCTTCCTTCTTCGCTTCGCGCGGTAAGGGCTGTTTTCGGCCAAATGCGCACCATTTCGTGCGCTGTTGACCGCTCCATAGCCCGCTTCGCCCGCCCGCGCTCCTGCCCCTTTGCGATAACAGCAAAGGAAATTCCGCGATCAGGCCTCAATTCCCCCATGGGGCCATGGAGGAATGTGACGGCTGGGCCTCGCCGCTCAGCCAATCCCCTTCCCCTTCTTCGCTTCGCGCGGTAAGGGCCGTTTTTGCCCAAAACCGCCGATATTGGGCGTGC
This sequence comes from Christensenellaceae bacterium, assembly GCA_031287285.1. Lineage (GTDB taxonomy): Bacteria > Bacillota > Clostridia > Christensenellales > UBA1750 > JAITGM01. The sequence continues at coordinate 4,729 of JAITTC010000045.1, read as the reverse complement.
CCAATCAAAAGAGCAGAGCTCGCGCGCAGCGGCCTTGCCAAAATCCAGCGCCCGCGCGTCATTCCGCACGCTGCTGACCGCTCCATAGCCCGCTTCGCTCGCTCACACTCCCCCGCGACGACGCGAGGGGAATTCCGCGATCAGGCCTCAGTTCCCCCACGGGGCCATGGAGGAATGTGACGGCTGGGCCTCGCCGCTCAGCCAATCCCCTTCCCCTTCTTCGCTTCGCGCGGTAAGGGTTGTTTTTGCCCAAAGCCGTCGATATTGGGCATGCTCAATCAAAAGAGCAGAGCTCGCGCGCGGCGGGCTTGTCAAAATCCAGCGCCCGCGCGCTATTCCGCATGCGGATGACAGGCCCATGGTCATTACGACCGCCGCACCGCTTCGCTCTTTGCAAGAATGGTGAAGCACGCCAAGGGGCTGCCCTTTCGATGACCCTGCTCTTTTCGCTGCCGGTGTTCGATTCAGTGACCGGGCCTGCTTCACCGCTCACGCCCCTTCCGCAAAGGAAATTCCGCGATCGGGCCTCAGTTCCCCCACGGGGCCATGGAGGAATGTGACGGCTGGGCCTCGCCGCTCAGCCAATCCTTCGCCCGCCTTGCGCCGCGCGGGCCCAAAGCGCCGAGCAGGTCGATGGGTTCCGCCCATTGGAGCTTGTGCTGCCTGTAGTAGCCCGAAAGCGCCCGGAAAAAGCCCGCATTGCCCATCTCTACGCGCAAATCATGCCACATGGCGCAGCCAAGCCGGTAGACGAGCCTGGAATAGAGCTCCTCGCTCTCAAAGGACGATAGGGGCAGGTCGATGGGCAGGCCCTTGAGCGCCGAATCCTCGGCGGCCGGCCGCACCAGGGCGTTGTAGTGGTTCACGAAGCCGCCTTCCCCCTTTGTCGCCTCCATGTAGAGCAGCGCGGAGTATTCGGCCAGCGCCTCGTCCTGCCAGGCATGGCGCACCTGGTCGCTGATGACCGCCATCCCCCACCATTGGTGCGCGGTTTCGTGCGCCACGACGTATTCAAGCAGCGCGCTCTGGCCCCGCAAGAGCCGCGCATCGATGAGCGAAAACCCGGGCGCCTCCATCCCCAGCGAGCTTAGGTCCCCGGTGGCCAAGATGTAGTCCTCGCGCGGGTAGGGCCCGAAGAGCTCGGAGTAGACCTCCACGGCCCGCGCGCCCTGCGCCGCCAGCAGCGCGGCACCCTCCTCGGTGGGCGCAAAGGCGCGCACCCGCACACCATTTGCCCTGCTCGCAGCCACGCAATAGTTTTTTGATAGCGTGATGAACAGCTCCGGCGCGTCGCGCAGCCTGAAGCGCCAACTTCCATCGTCTGCAGGCTCTTCAAGCCCGGGCCCCGCCGCGACGAAGCTCGTGGGCAGGCGCAAGGTCAGCTCGTAGTCGGCGATTTCGCCCAAGTTCGGGTCGCCCACGGCGGGCAGCCCGCTTTGGTCGAAGCTTCCGTCCTCCATCAGCCGCGCCGGCACGGCAAAGGCCCCGCCCAGGCGAACCCCGTCGCCGAACCAGCCAAGCCGCCCCCGCGCGTTTGGCAGCTGCACGGTGTAGCTGAGCCTGATCTCAGCCTCCTCCTTCAGGGGCTCGAAAAGCTCTATCTGCAAAAGGCTGCCCTGCTCGCCGAAGATCGAATAGGCAGCCTCCTCGCCGTTGACCAGAACCTGGTCCAGCGTAAGGCCGCCCGGCGAGAATCCCGAAGGGTAGCTCATCTTCTCTTTCCCCTTTTGGACCGGCGCGGTCTTTGCGCTTTGGTAGGCGTTCGCCTGGATGTGAAAGAGCAAAAAGCCCAGCGGTTTTTGCCCCGGGTTGCGATAGAGCACGGTTTGCGTCACGGCAAGGCGATGACCGCCCTCGTCGTAGGCAGCGTCGATGCCGATCTCCATCGGCCTTTTGGCAAACGTCAAGAAAAACCCGGCCAGCAAAAGAGCCAGCGCGACGCCCACTAAGGTTTTGATTCGCCACAGAAACGCCCAAAGCTTCGCCATGTGCGCAGCCCTCCCTAAAGCCCCAAAAGCCCTCGCTCATCCATACGCGGCGCGCGCCGCCGCTATGCGCTGGAATTTCGCGCCGCGCTGTGCTATGATGAAGGCATCTTTGAACGATAAGGGGTTCTTCATGCCATCCTTTCGCTTTGCCGAGCAATTCGCGCTCTTTGACGTCACCCCCCTCGAGAACCTGTTCATCGAGGAGTATATGCTGCGTGCCCCGGGCGACTATGTGAAGGTCTATGTCTATGCCCTGCGGCTTTGCTACCACCCGGGCCCCGAGGTTTCGCTGCCCTCGATGGCCGCTGCCATGGGCCTTGAGGAAGAGGCCGTGCTCAGCGCCTTCACCTATTGGGAAAGGATGGGCCTGCTGCGCCGCGTGGGCGACAACCCGCTTTCCTTCTCGTTCTTTAACCTAAAAGAGGCGGTTTTGAGCCAAAAGCTAAGGCCCACGGCCGATGATCTCCCCTACCGTGAATTCAACACGGCCCTGCAGGAGCTCTTTGGCGAGAGGATCCTGCAGTCTGCGGACTATATGCGGGTCTATGGCTGGATCGAGGAGCTCGGCCTGGAGCCCGAGGCCGTTTTAGAGCTCGTCGCCCACATGGTCAAAACCGCAGCGCGAAAGAGCCACGTCGGCTGGGCGCTGCTCGATAAAGAGGCCCGGAACTGGGCCAGAAACGGCATCAAGACCAAGGCATTGGCGCAGGAGCATCTGCGCGTGCTGGGCCAAAACTATGAGGGCGCGCGGCGCGTGCTGCGCCAGCTCGGCCTGAACCGCTCGCCCACGGTCGATGAAGAAAGGCTCTTTCAGACCTGGAGCGAGGACTGGGGCTTTTCGCTCGACGCGATTCTGAAGGCCTGCGGCGAAACCACCAAGATCTCAAACCCCAACTTCGCCTATATCGGCGCGGTTTTAAGCGCCAGGCGCGACGAAAAGCGCCAGGCGCTGTTCGCGCAGGCGCGCGAGCTTCTGCAAACCCTCGGCGAGAGCAGGGCCCAGCCGAGCGCGGACTTCCTCGCATCCTGCGAAGCTTGGCTAAGCGCCGGCTTTACGCCCGAGGCCTTGCAGCTCGCCGCCAAAACCGCCTACCGCCAAAACCGCAGAAGCCCCGAGGCGCTCGCAAGGATCCTTGAACTTTGGCAGGCTGAAAATCTGATGACCAAGCCCGCCATCGAGGGCTTTTTGAGCAGGCGCGGCGAGGAGACCGCGCGCTGCGAAGCGCTTCTTCGCGCCTGCGGGGCAGGGCGAAACCCCACCCCTGCGGACCTTAGCGCCCTGCACGGCTGGGAACAGAAGGGCGCGAGCGAGGAGCTCATGCTCCTGGCCGCCGAGTACGCAAGGCATAGCAAGAATCCCTTTGGCTACATGGCCAAGGTGCTTGAAAATTGGCTTTCTACCGGCATTTTTAGCGCTGAAGCAGCAAGGGCGGCGCATGGCGGCCCGCAGCAGCCCGCACAGGCTGAAGTTGCTGGCCAGCCAGCCCCCCGCCAGGGCAAGACGGTTTCTGCCCAGCGCCTGCCCCAGCGCAGCTACAGCGATGCCGAGTTCGAGAGCCTCTATGCAGACCTTGACGCCCTTCTGAAGGAGGAAAGCCCATGAGCGTCGTCCGCCGCGGCCGCGTTCTGCGCGACATTTTAGAGGATAAGCGCCGCCTTAAGCAGGCGGCCGAATTCAGGGCGGAGCAGCGCCGCCTGGAAATCGCCCAAAAGGCGCCGCTCTACGCCGATTTGAGCGGCGAAATCGCGCGCATCTTCATCGAGCTTAGCCGCGAGGCGGCCCTGCGCCCAGCTGACGCAGGCACCCTGAACCAACGAGCCCATGCGCGCGTGATGGAGCTTCGCAGAAGGGCCGAAGCCGAGCTTGCGGCCGCAGGCTGCAGCCCGGCGGACCTGGAGCCAGACTACGCCTGCCCCCTCTGCCGCGACACGGGCTTTGTGGGCGAGGTTGAAAAGGATCGCTGCAGCTGCATTCGCCAGGAGCTGAACCGCAGGCTCTATGACGAGGCCGGCGTCACCGGCCAGACCTTTGAGCAGTTCAACCTGGCGCTTTTTTCGGAAGATCCCCTGCCCTCTGGCAAGAGCCCGCGTGCCTTCATGCAGCAGGCCCGCGAATTCGGCCTTCGCTTTGCCCAAAACTTTCCTCAAAACGCGCACAAAACCCTGCTCTTCACCGGCCTGCCGGGTCTTGGAAAGAGCTTCCTTTTGAACGCCATCGCGGCGGAGGTGCTCACGCGGGGTTTCGGCGTCATGCGCCTGAGCGCCTATAGGATGTTCGAAATCATGCGCAAGGCCCATCGCGGCCTGGACGAGGGCGAAATGAACGATATGCTCACGGCCGAGCTCCTGACGCTGGACGACCTGGGCACCGAGCCCCTGATGGAAAACATCACCGTCGAGTACCTCTTCACCCTGCTCACCGAGCGCAAGGGCCGCGGCCTTTCCACCATCATCGCCACGAATTTAGGCCTTCGCGAGCTTTCGCAGCGCTACAGCGAGCGCGTGGCCTCGCGCCTGAGCGAGCGCTCAAGCACCCTCGTGCTCCACTTCGAGGGAAGCGACCTTCGCCGTAATTAGCCCGAAGAATAGCCCAAACAAAGCTCCCGATGCGGCATCGGGAGCTTTTTTTGTGCCTTTCTGCCGCTTATTGAGCGAAACGCGGCCCCCTTCCTTGGCCTTCGCTAAAACTCCCGCCGCTCATAAAAGCGAATCGAGAGATGGCACGACAGGGCGCCCAGCAG
>JAITTC010000043.1 GCA_031287285.1 Christensenellaceae bacterium | reverse complement strand
CCCCTCCGCGCGGCGGTCGTGCCCTTCTAGCTTCGCTGCTTCGCCCTTGAAAACGGCTAAACGGCCAAAAAACGCCGGAGTGCTCGCCCAAGCGGACCAGCCGGCCGGAACGAAAACCGCTTTACGGCAAGGCCCCGCGCTTTGCCGCTTCACCTTTCAAAGCGACTGAACGGCGCGAAAACCGCCCCTCTTCTACCCCAAGACCTCGTTTGCGAGCGCGCACAGCGCCCGGCAGCTTTCTTCGATGTTTGGCTGGGCAAAAATGCCCGAAACCACGGCGATTCCGGCGATCCCGCTTCCGCGAAGCAAGGGCAGATTCTCAACCGTGATGCCGCCGATGGCCACGACGGGGATCGAAACCGCAGAGCAGATCTCCCTTAGCGCGCCCAGCGAAAGCGCCTTCGCATCCGCCTTGGTGGCCGTGCCGAACATCGCCCCCGCCCCGAGGTAATCCGCGCCGTTTTGCTCCGCCTCCATCGCCTGGGCCGCCGTTCTGGCCGAAACCCCCAGGATCTTCCCCGGGCCGAGCAAGCGGCGGGCCTTCTTCGCGCAAAGATCGCCCTGCCCGAGGTGCACGCCGTCCGCGTCCGAGTCAAGCGCCGCCTCCACGCTGTCGTTCACGATGAGCGGCACGCCATAGCGCCCGCAAAGCGCCTTCATTTCGCGCGCCTCCGCCAAGAGCTCGGCCTGCGGCAGCCCCTTTTCGCGAAGCTGCAGCATCGTTGCGCCGCCCTTCAGCGCAAGTTCGGCCCGCGAGGCAAGGCTCTGCCCGCAAAGCCAGCTTCGATCCGTCACGGCATACAGTCTAAGCGCCTTTTTATCGAATTTCAAGCCTTTCCCCTCCGTTCAGCGCCGCGCCATCCATGTGGTAGATCGCATCGATGATCCCGGATCGCAGCGAGGCGCTGCCGCCCCCTGCGGGCAGCGAAGACGCCGCGATTTCGCCGGCCAAGCCCATCGCGCAGATCGCGGCCGCGACCGCTTCCAGCGGAGCTTGCGGGCTGCCCGCCAGGCAGCCCGCGGCAAGTGCCGAGAGCATGCAGCCGCTGCCCGTCACGCGGGCCATCATCGGGTGGCCGTTTCGAATCGCGAAGCTTCGCAGCCCGTCGGTCACGAGGTCGATTTCGCCGGTGGCCGCGACCACGGCGCCCGCCCTTGCGGCAAAGGCCTTCAAAAAATCAAGCGCGCAGCTTAAAGAGCCTTCGCTCAGCCGGTCGCCCTCCGCGGCGTCCACCCCTCTGGCGCCGCCAAGCCCCAGCGCCAGGGCCTTGATTTCAGAAAGATTGCCCCGGATGGCCGAAAAGCGGATTTCCTCCAGCAAGGCCCGCGCAGAGCGGCTCCGAAAGGCTGAAATCCCGGCGCCCACCGGGTCAAAGACCACCGGATGGCCGAGCGCGTTGGCCCTTTTGCCGGCGGCCAGCATGGCGGGGAGGGCATCCGCGCGCAAAGCGCCGATGTTAAGGGTCAGCGCGGCCGAGGCGGCGGTCAGCTCTTCCACCTCGGCCGGATCCTCCGCCATGATGGGCGACGCCCCCGCCGCCAGCAAGAGATTTGCGCAGTCGTTCGCCGTGACATGGTTGGTCATGCAGTGCACCAAGGGCGCAGTGCGCCGCATGGCGTCAAAATAGAAGCCGAGCATGCCCTTCCCTCCCTCAGGCCCGGTGGGCAGGAGCCAGGCGGCCGAGCAGCCCGGTCTGCCGCAGCGGGATGAGGACGAGCGCCGCGATGAGCGCACCGCCCAGGGAACTGACGCCAAAGGGCAGGATATAGCCAAAGAGCGCGGCCTCGCGGCCCATGACGAGGGTCGCCACGGGGTAGGCCAGCAGCGCCCCGAGGATGCCAGTGCCGAAGACCTCGGCCAGGCAGGTCAGCGAGAGCTTGCCCGTATAGCGGTAGCTAAGGCCGCAGAGCAGCGCGCCTGCCATGCTGCCCGGGAAGGCGAGCAGCGTGCCGGTGCCAAGCCCCAGGCGAATCAAGCTGGTCATCAAGGCCATGCCCACGCCGTAGCCGGGGCCCAGCACCACGGCTGCAACCACATTAACCAGGTGCTGAACAGGAAAGCATCGCGAAGCGCCGATTGGGATGCTCAATGGCGACGCGGCGACCGTGAGCGCGACCAGCAGGCCCGACAGCGCGAGCTTATAGAGCTTGCTTTTCTTCATTTCTTTTTCCCCCCTCTTCTCCTAGATCGCGGTAACGGCTTCGCCGTTTAAGATCTTGTTCATGTTGCGCATCGCGCACATCTTGCCGCACATGGTGCAGCCCTCCTCCGCCTTAAAGGGCGCCTCGTCATAAATCTGCCGGGCGCGCTGCGGATCTATCGCCAGCGAGAACATGCCCTCCCAGTCGAGCGCCTGCCGGGCCCTGCTCATCGCGTCGTCCCAATCGGCCGCATGGGGAATGCCCTTGGCTAAATCGCCCGCATGGGCGGCGATTTTCGCGGCGACGATGCCCTCGCGCACGTCGCTTTCATCGGGCAGGCGCAGGTGCTCGGCAGGCGTCACATAGCAAAGGAAGGCGGCGCCGCTGGCCGCCGCGACCGTGCCGCCGATCGCGGAAGTGATATGGTCGTAGCCCGGGGCGATATCGGTGACCAAGGGCCCCAGAACATAGTAGGGCGCGCCGTGGCAAAGGGACCTTTCAAGCTCCACATTGGCCGCGATCTGGTCAAGCCGCATGTGGCCCGGCCCTTCGATCATCACCTGCACATCCTGCGCCCAGGCGCGCTTTGTGAGCTCGCCCAGGGTGATCAGCTCCTCGATCTGAGTGGCGTCGGACGCATCGTGCGTGCTCCCCGGCCGGCAGGCGTCGCCAAGGCTCAATGTCACGTCGTAGGCGCGGCAGATCTCGACCAGCTCATCGAAGCGCTCGAAGAAGGGGTTTTCAAGGCCCGTCATTTCCATCCACGCAAAGAGCAGCGAGCCCCCGCGCGAAACGATATTGGTCAGCCTGCCCCGGTTGCGCAGGAAGCGCGCCGCCGTAGCGCGGTTCATCCCCGCGTGGATGGTCATGAAGTCCATGCCGTCCTCCGCGTGCATCCGCGCCACCGCCAGCCATTCATCGGGCGTAATCTCGGCCAGCGGTTTATCGTAGTAAACCAGGGCGTCGTAAATCGGCACACTGCCAAGCGCCGCCTTGCACCCCGCGGCCAGCTTTTGGCGAAACGCTCTGGTGTCGCCGAAGGTGCTCAGGTCCATGATCGCGTCCGCGCCGAAGCGCTCGGCGGTCTGCACCTTGCAAAGCTCGGCGTCAAAGTCGTGGCAGCCCTCGGAAGCGCCTAGGTTGACGTTGATGTTGGTCGAAAGGCTGCCGCCGATCGCCC
>JAITTC010000014.1 GCA_031287285.1 Christensenellaceae bacterium | reverse complement strand
GCGTTTGCACGCTCATTTAAAGGGGTATTTATTTGAGGCCTAAGGGAAGATTCTCTTCAGCATATGCGCGCAAAAGCCGCGCGTCATCCTTTCGTCTACGCAAAAGCTGCCATCGCCTTCATAGGCGGCCAGCGCCGCAACCAAAACCCCTGCAAACCCATCAGGCAGGTGCGAGAGCCCCCATTCCCCGCCGCCTTTTTTCGATAGAACCAGGCCCTCTTCCATGTAGGCCAACACCCTGCAGAGGTTTAGGCAAACATAGACCGGGTTTTGCGCCAAATCGGCCATGGCGTTTTGCACATCCGCGCGGATGCTCGCCAAGTAGTCCGCTTTTGGCACGGGGCCAAAGGCCTCGGAGATGGGCTTGCCCAAAAGGCGATGCCCAGCGACCAAAATCACCATAAAATGGGCTGCTAGATCTGGGTCGCAGCCTCGCTGGCGCGCAAAATAGTCAGCCTTATTTGCCAAATAGTCCTCGCGGTAAGCGCTTGCGTAATGCAGCTCAAAAGGGCAGGGATGGCGAAAGCGCAGCGCGTCTTTAGCTAAGACCACGCTCATCTCAAAGCCCTTGGGCGGCGCGAACGCTTCCAGGGGAAGTAAGGCGTCTAAAATCGCGCTTTTTTCACCAAAAGTCAGCGCTTTTTTGGCTAAAACGATGAAGTCTATATCGCTGCCCTTCGGGTTAAAGCAGCCGAACACGGCGGAACCATGCAGATACAGCCCAACAAGCTCTTCCCCCAAAGCAGAACGCATCCCGTCTTCGATCTTTCGCAGCAAAGCCTCAAGATTCATGGCTTAAACCCTGATGTTTTGCCAATCGCCCTTGCGGTAGCGCATGAGGGAGAGAATATAGCAGATGATACCATCTGAAACCAGGGCAATCCAAACGCCGGCGAGTCCGATTTGGAGGGGATAAAACACGAGCGCTGCGCTGATGAGCGGCCGGACCAGCAAGACGCCTACGAAGGTTATGACGGCCGCAAAGCGAGAATCCCCGGCGCCGCGGAGGGCGCTGATGTAGATAAAGCGCGCGTTTGAGATGGGGTTTGCCACCGCGATGATCTGCAGCATCAGAACCGACAGCGCGATGATGCCCGCTTCGTTTGTATAAAGCCCCACGATGGGCCTGCCGCCAAAGAACAGCAAAAGCGCCACCAAGACGGAAACGACCAGGCCCATCCTCTGCGTCATCCGCACATAGATCTTGGCTAAGTCGGGGCGATTGCGGCCCAGGCACTGGCCCACGAGCGTGGTCGCCGCCGTGCCAAAGGCCATGCCCGTGGTGAAAGAGAGCTGCTGTATATTCATCGCGACCATATGCGCGGTGTAGGCGGCATCCCCCAGGGATGTAACGATCATGACGAAGAGCAGCATTCCAGCGCGCATGATGACCTGCTCGACAAGCGCCGGCAGGCCGATGTTCAAAATGCGCTTGATCATCGACCAATCGATGTGGAACAGCGTCTTGAAGTCGAAAAAGACGAAGTTCTTGCCCCTGGCCACGAAGTAAGCAGCCATGCCCAGCGCCACCGTCTGCCCGATGACCGTCGCCACCGAGGCGCCGGTCACGCCCCAAGCAGGAAAGCCCAAGTTGCCGCCGATCATGCAATAGTTGAAAAAGACATTGACCAGGTTGGCCGCCGTGTTGCTATAGAAGGACGCGCGGGTATTGCCGGCGCCGCGAAGAGATGCGTTGATCGCAAAGGTGAGAGAGAGCGTTGGGAAGCCGTAAATCTGGATCTTGAAGTAGGCCCAGGCCTCTTCAAGCGTTTTTTCGCTCAGGCTGCCGGTCGACAAAAAGCGCAAAATGCTTTCGCCAAAGAGGAGCATGACCACGCAGAGCACCGCCGTAAAGGCAAGCGTGATGAGCATGGATTGGTTGAGTACGGCATTCGCGCTTTTGGGATCTCTCGCACCCCTGAAGCGCGCTACCAGAGCCGTGGAGCCGACGCCTAGCGCCATGAAGGCAGCCATCATGATGAACCTTGGCTGCACCACGAGCCCGACCGCGTTAATGGCATAGGAACCAAGCCCCGCGACCATGATATTATCGACGATGGAAACCAGCGAAGCCAAGATGTTCTCGGCCAGGGCGGGCCAGGTCAGCCCAATGATGAGGCTGCGCCGCTTCGCGGTACTCTCGACCTCTATGTCGAAGCTCCGGCCGCGCATGGGCGGTTCGCCGCCCTCCTCGGTCTGCTGAGTGCTTTCCCCGGCCTCGGCGGGCTCCTCGGTTTCGGCCAGCTCTTCCTTGTCTTTTTTTTCCATTTTATCTTCCTCCTAACTCTAAACGCAAAGGATTCTACATCTTTTTTAGTGTAAATCATTCGGGAGCAAATTGCAAATCCGGATGAAGGCTCTTGGGGAACGTCATAAAAAGAAAGGCGGCGCCTTATCGCCTCGATAAGGGCACCGCCGATGCTTTGCCTTCGGTCATTTTTTTAGTCTTTTTCCATGTGCTTCATCGTAAGATGGCATAGTTCGTCGATGCCGATCGTTTCCACGCCCAAAATCTGCGTCTGCAGCACGCCGTGGAAGGCCTTCGTCCATTCCTCAGGGATCTTTGCGGCGCCGATCATCATGCCGACGATGGAGCCCACCGTAGCGCCGTTGCAGTCGGTATCGAATCCGCAGCCGACGGCCAGGCAGATGGACTTGGCAAAATCCCTTTTGCCCCAGAGCAGTGCCATGACGACGATCAGCGCATTCGAGATGGTGTGGCACCAATGGTGTGCGTCGTGTTCATCCCAGCGGCCATGGATGAAGGCGTAGGCTTCTTCAGCGCTCTTACCCTCATCATAGAAGGCCAAAAGCTCGCGAATCTGCTCATGAAGCCTCGATCGCTCGGGGATTTCATTGAGCCCGCAGAGAATCACGGCGCGAACATCGTCTAAGACGGCGGCGGCTGAGAGCATCGCGGCCACGAACATCTCGCCGTAGATGCCGTTTTTCACATGGGAAACCGAGGCGTCGCGCCAGGCCATTTCCGCCGCGGCTTCGGGCTTCCCAGGGTTAATATAGCCGTAGTAGTCCGCGCGAATTTGCGCGCCGATCCACTCACGATAGGGGTTTTTGTGCGTGGCTGAGATTGGCGGCTCGTAGCCGCCCACGAAGTTCAGGTAGGCCACGCGCTCGGCGGTGCAATAGGCCTTCTTAGGCTGGCAGTCCACCCAAGCGTTCAGCACATCAAAGGGCCTGAACTCCCTGCCGTGGCGCTCTAGAATCTGGGTAGCTGCGATCACGGTGTAGTTCGTGTCATCATCCGCAGGGGCGCATTCGATCGTATCCGCCCAGCAGCGCCCGCGCAGAGGGAAGCTGATGCGCGCATAGAGATCCTCGCTCAGATCCTTCTCAAGCACATAGCGATGCAGCGGGTAATTGCCCGTGACCTTTAAAAGCTCATTGAGCTCGCCCGTGCGGATGCCTTCCAGCGGCTTGCCCAGCAGGCAGCCCGCAATCCGCCCAAGCCAGGCCCCTTTGACCCTCTCGGGCAGGGCTTTTTCATCGGGTTTTGGCAGGGCTTCGCCGCTTGGGCGGCGGCAGGACTGAATTCCGTCTAGATCGGAGGGCTCGTAATAGGGATAGCCCTCGCACAGCGGCTGGGATAAGAGGATTTCGGCCAGCGCCTCGACCATCGTTTCCCTTTCCTTGGTGAAGGGCAGCGCCACCAGCTCTTCCACAAGCCTTTTATAACGCTGTACGTCGCGGCCTTCGTCAAAAAACTGCTGATATTCCACAAAAAAGTCAGCGGAGTAGAGATCCCATGGATGCATCGCGGCATAATTGGGCAGATCCTTGCCGCGCCGCTCTTCCGCCGTGCGACCGTAGCTGCCGGTATCGGCGATTTCGTCCAGTTTCATATCGAAGCGGCGGCAGATGAGCACCAGCCGCTCAAGCTCCGGAATCGACGCGCCGGATTCCCATTTTTGCACCGCTTGGCGCGACACGCCGAGGTATTCGGCCAGCGCCTCCTGCGTGAGGCCAGCTTTAGCCCTCGCCGCGGCGATTTTGCTTCCGATGCCCATAAAAGATCGTCCCTTTCTTTAACTTTCTTAGCTGCAGTTTAGCAAGCGCCAGAAAAAAGGGCAATCAACCTGCGGTTGCGAGAGGGCAACTTGCGGTTGCTCGATGAAGAAAACGGAAAGTTACTCGCCCGCATTTTGAAAAGGGTCTACGCGCAGCTTAAGAGGGAGCCCAAGGGTATAATAGGTATTATTTGTATGCTTAACCATCGCCCTAACGCAGCGCAGCTTATTTCTTGACTTCAGGGCGCTCAC
>JAITTC010000010.1 GCA_031287285.1 Christensenellaceae bacterium | reverse complement strand
GTTTTTGGCGTTTTTGATGAGAGCGGCAGCCCCGTCGCCGCCGCGGCGAACGACGCGGCGGGGAACGTAACCTTCCCCGGCATCCCATACGCCAAGCCGGGCACCTACAGCTACACGGTGCGGGAAACGAGTCAAAGCGGCGGCGGCTGGGCGACCGATCCCAGAAGCTATCCCGCCGTCGTTACCGTCACGGACGACGGCACGGGCCGGTTAACGTCGAGCATCCACTATCCGCAAGGCCAGCCAAGCTTCACGAACAGCTACGAAGGCTCGCCGGAACCCGCCGAAGCGATGATTACGGCGAAGAAGAGCTTGTATGGCGCCTGCCTTGGCGCGGATATGTTCACCTTCGGGTTGTTTGACCAAAACGGCGGCGAGCTTGCGCGGGCGACGAACGACGCCTGCGGCAATATCGCGTTCCCGGCGGTCACGTTCGGTCAGGCGGGGGTGTACGGCTGCACAATTCGGGAGCTGAACCCCTCCGGCTGCGGCTGGGTGATGGACGAAAGCAGCTACCCAGTTACCGTCGCCGTCACGGACGACGGCACGGGGCGGCTTACGGCAAGCGTTTCCTACCCGGAAGGAAGCCCTTGCTTTATCAATCGCTACTGCCCGCCGGGCTGCTGCCGTTAAAAGGTGAACGGCGTCCGGTGAAGTTAGCGCCAAATTTGCCGCAAAACAAGGCTAAGCCCGCGCAAAAAAACAATTTAGCGCGGGCTTAGCCTCTGGATGGTGCGAGCAATGGGACTTGAACCCATACGGTCTCCCACACGCCCCTCAAACGTGCCTGTCTGCCAGTTCCAGCATGCTCGCATAACGAGGGTTTTGGCGCGAGCCAAAGCAGGCCCACGGCAGATAGTATACCCGCTGCCTGGCCGGGCTGTCAAGGAGGAATTTTGGGGCGCGGCAAGAGCTGCTTGGGCTTAGTTTTCCATTGTGCTTGGGCGCGGGTTTGTGCTATAGTGAATCCGTGTATAAATACCCCGCGCCTTTCGCGCCTATGGGAGATGAGAGCATTGGCCAATTATCGGATTCTGGTGGTGGAAGACGACCGCCCGATCGCGGAGCTTTTGAAGTACCGCCTCATCAAGGAAGGCTACGATGTTGAGATCGCGGAAACGGGCTCCAAGGCCCTGCGCCTGACCGAGGAATGGGAGCCGAATCTCATGCTGCTGGACTGGCGCCTGCCGGATATCAGCGGGCTCGACGTCTGCCAGCAGGTCACGCAGAGCAACCGCATCCCAATCATCATGGTGACCGCCAGGAACATGGTTGAAGACAAGGTTCTGGGCCTTGAAGCTGGGGCCGACGACTATATCACCAAGCCCTTTGACGTGCGCGAGGTCGTCGCGCGGATCAAAGCCACCTTTAGGCGGCTCGAATCCGCAGAAAGCGCGCTCGTGCCCAGCGGGGATGTGCAGCTTGAATTCGCGGGCCTAAACGTCGCGGTTTCGACCATGACGGTCTATAAAAACGGGCGCGCGGTGGAGCTCACCCCCCTTGAATATCAATTGCTCATGTACTTTTACGAGAATCGCAACAAGGCCCTCACGCGCGAAACGATTCTGCACGCGGTTTGGGGCTATGAATACTTCGGCAATACCCGCACGGTGGATATTCACGTGCTGCGCCTGCGCAAAAAGCTCGACCTCGAAGAAAGAATCCGCACGATCTTTAAGATCGGCTACATCTTCGATGCGGAGGCTGCGCAAGGGGCATGAAATTCCCGCGCCTGTGGCCCGTTCGCCTCAGCTTTAAGCCGACGATCCGCAAGAAGATCGTCCTTTGGCTGAGCGCGTTTTTTTTGGTGATGCTCATCACCATGAACCTGCTCATCGCCCGCGATGTGCAGAGCAGCAACGAGGAATACATCAACGATGATCTCGTGATGCTCAAGAACAACGGCCTGCTCTACGTGCGGCAGAACCTCGTGCTCGAAAACCTCGATAACGATGAAGAAAGCTTCGCAAAGATCGCCGTGGAGCTCTGCGAAGAGATTGCCGCCGCCACAAAGAACCCAACGGCCGCCTACACGACCGACGGCCGCCTAATCAGCTCGACCGATTCCTCCCTCTTCAGCGCCCTGCATTTTGACGATTTGCAAAGGGCCAGGGGCGAAAGCGGCGTGCCCACCTTCACCCTCAACACCGAGGGCATGAATACCTACGCCTATTTTAGCTACCCCATCGCCATTGAGGGCAAGCACATCGGCCTGCTCCGCGTGGTGGCGGATTATTCCGTGCTGTATTTGCAGGGCAACAACATCATCACCTCGGTTTCCCTGATCACCCTCATCAGCTTCGCGCTGACGCTGCTCTTCGCCATCATCTTCACCGGCAGCATCTCAAGGCCTGTTTCCCAGCTCGCGCGGATCTCAAGCGAGGTCGAGCGCGAGGTCGAGCAGAGCAGGCTCGACATCAGCCACGTCGTGCGGCTGCAGCGCTCGCCGCGCAAGGATGAAATCGGCCAGCTCGCGCGCAACTACGCCAACATGATCCTCAAGATCGACCAGCAGATGAAGACCATCAACACCGATAAAAACGAGCTCAAGCGCCTTTCGGAATACACGAAGGAGTTTTACGATTCCGTTACCCACGAACTGAAGACCCCGCTTACCTCGATTCGCGGCTACGCCGATATTTTGGAAGAAAACGGCTTCACCGACAAGGAGTTTTTCGATAAGGGCATCGCCTACATCAAGAGCGAGAGCGACAGGATGTTCCAGATGGTGGTGCGCCTCCTCGAAATGTCGCGCATCAGCGGCATCGTGGAAATGCCCAAGGAAAGGCTCGATTTGAGCGAGCTGCTCTCGCAGGTCTGCGAGGGGATGCAGTTTAAGGCGGATAAATACGGCTCCACCATCTCCCTGCGCGTGCGGCACCGCGCCTCGGTCTTCGCCAATGGGGACCAGCTTCGCGAGGTGTTCATCAACCTGATCGATAACGCGATTAAATACGGCTACCCGAATTCCGTCATCGACGTGGTGATGAGCTCCGGGCGCGAGGCCATGTATGTGGCGGTTTCAAACAAGGGCGATGGCGTGGAAGAAAGCGAGATCCCGAAGCTTTTCGTGCCCTTTTACCGCCGAAAAGATCGGGACGAGGCGGCGCGGGAAGAGGGTAGCTCGGGCCTTGGCCTTGGCATCTGCAAGCAGATCGTCGAGCAGCACGGCGGCTATATCGAAATGAGCTCCCGGCGCAGGGGCCTGACCACCGTTCGGGTAACGCTCCCGACCTACCGGGGAATTTAGCTCTTTTTCGGCCTGTTTTTAAGCGTTTTTGCGCATTTTTAAGCGATTTTTTAAATGAAAGGATGGGGAGGCAATGAAAAGGCTTTTGGCGCTTGCTTTGGCCCTCGCGCTGCTGCTTTGCGCTTGCTCGCCCATCGGCCCGAGGGGCAGGACGCTCGCCCTGCATGAGCCCGCGCCCTCGGAATCCCCCTCTGCCGGGCAGGAAAGCAGCGGCGGCTTTCTATTCAAGAAGCGCTACGCCGTGGCGCTCGAAAAGCTGAACCCGGAAGGCCAGCGCCCCGACACCGCCGAAAAGAGGCAGATCGTCGGCTGGCTCGACGACGACAGCCTCTTGGCCGTGGCCTATTTCACGGGCGAAAGCGGTGGGATGACCGCGGAGCTTGGCAAGCTCTCGTACCAATTCGGCTTTTACGAGGGGCTTCTGCCGCTGGGCGATAAGGCCCCCGAGTTCGTTTCGCTCTCGCGCGGGCGCGAGATGCTGGCCTGCCAGATGGAGGCGGAGGGCGTAGGGAAGTACCTGGTGATCTATTCGCTGGGCGAAAAGCGCGAGATCTTCAGCGTTTCGAGCTTCAGGGTGCGCAGCCTGCCCGTCTGGGCGGCAGACGACCATGCCCTGGGCGTTGCCGCCTATGCTTCCGGCAAATACACGCCGTCCAGCATCGACATCAAGAGCGGCGCCGTTGGCAAGGTCGGCCCCGAGCAAAGCCGCGCCCTTTCCATCCTCGACTTCCCGGCAGAGGGGGGCCTCCTTCTGCGCCGCGAGGCGGGGGAAGAGGGCGTTTACAGCCTGGAATTCCAAAAAAACGGCGGCGAGGGAAGCCCGCTCTATTCCGGTTATGTGGGCGGCGCGACCGCCCTTTCAGGCGATACGGCGCTCTTGCTCGCGCGGGACTCGCTGCGGCTTCTGGCCCCCGGCGCAGACGGGGTGACGGCCGAAAGCACGATCGAAAGCGCCGTGGCCGCCTACGCCTTTTCGGGCGATCGGCACAGCATTGCCCTGGCCCAGCGCAACCGCGACGGCAGCATCGATATTTACGCGGGGCTGTTCAGCTCGGGCAAGGTCGTCAACAAGGTCTTGGTCTATAAAAACATCGAAGGCGCGGGGCTTGGTTCGGTTTCGCGCCTGCTCTTCAGCCCCGACAGTAAAAAGCTCTATGTCGAGGGCAATTCCACGGCAGGCCTTTTGCAGGCCGTCGTGCTGGAGTTCGCCTAGGCAAAAAGCCCAGGCCGGCCATCGCGGCCGGCCCATTTTTTTCGGGGAACCTTTTTCGGCATCCCTTCGTCATAGGGTAAAACGCACGCGGGCGCTGCCTCAAGCGCCCAAACAAAGAAAGGAACATGAACATGAAAAGAATTGTCGCCCTGCTCCTGGCCGCTCTTTTGGCGCTCAGCGCCAGCGCCTGCACGCCCGAAGGCTCAAGGGAGCCTGCCGTAAGCCCGCCCGCCGCTTCAGAAGGGGCCGCTGACGGCAGCGCCCTCACAAACGGCGAAATCTACGTAAACGGCCAGCGCATCGAGGGGCCGGCTCCCTCCGTTACCGGCAGCGACGGGGTTATTCTGCTGCCGCTTGAAGGGATCGCGGAAGCCCTCGGCTACTCGGTTGAGGTCGATGCGCAGGCAAAGACCGCGACCATCCGCCGCGAGTGGGGCGATATCAGCCTCACGGCAGGCCAGGCCGCCTACACGGTTTCTGGCGGCGAACCCGTCGAGTTCGGGCCCGCGCCCATGTGGATCGACGACCATTTCTACGTCCCCGTTTCCTTTTTCGAGGGCGTCCTCAAGGGCTGCAGCGCTTCCATCGGGGAAGACGGCAGCGTTCGCATAGCAGAGAAGCTCGACTGAGCCGCAAGGGGCCGCACCCGCTTGACACAACGCAGCTTTTTCGGTATGGTAGGTCATAGAAGGACTAAAAAATCCCATGGCGGTGGCTCCTTACGCTGCCGCCCACAAAAGAGGGAGGAAATTACCATGAAGGCGTTGTTCATCGGCGGTACGGGCCTCATCAGCTGCGCGGTTTCAAAGCTTGCCATCGAAAGGGGCTGGGAGCTGACGCTGCTCAACCGCGGCCAGCGCACGGAGTTCGTGCCCGCAAAGGCCGAGGTCGTGCAGATCGACTATCAGAACCAGGAAGAGGTCAAGGCGTTTTTAAACGGCAAGAGCTATGACGTGGTCGTGCAGTGGATCGGCTTCATGCCAGAGCGCGTCGAAAAGGACGTGGAGCTCTACCTTGGCAAGACGAAGCAATATATCTTCATCTCATCGGGCGCAGCCTACGAGCGCCCGATGAAGAGCCCCTATGTCACCGAATCCATGGCGCTCAACAACCGCTATTGGCAGTATGGCCGCAACAAGCGCATGTGCGAAGACGTCTTGATCGACGCTTATCGCGCGAAGGAGTTCCCCTTCACCGTCGTCAGGCCCTCCCTCACCTATGGCGATACCCAGATTCCCTTCGCCATGGGCAGCTGGAACAAGCCCTGGTCCCTGGTGCAGAGGATGCTCGACGGCAAGCCCATCGTCTGCCATGGCGACGGGACTTCGCTGTGGACGATGACCCATAATTCAGACTTTGCCAAGGGCTTCGTCGGCCTCATGGGCCGCCCGGAAGCAATCGGCGAAGCCTACCACATCGTTTCCGACGAGCTGCTCACCTGGGACCAGATCGCCTATGCGATCGGCGACGCGGCTGGCGTGAAGCCAGAGATCGTGCACATGAGCGCGGACCAGATCGCGCGCTTCATTCCGGGCGAGCTTGGCGACCTTTTGGGCGATAAGTCCTCCTCCTGCATCTATGACTGCACGAAGATCAAGCGCCTGGTGCCGGACTTCGTCTGCACCACGCCCTTTGCAATCGGCGTGCGCCAGTCGGTCGAATACTTCCGCAAGCACCCCGAGATCCAGCTCATCGACGAGGAGTGGAACGAGGCGATCGACGCCCTCATCGAGGCCGACAAACTGGTCTACCCCAAAAAGAAGTAGCTTTTCATCAATCAACGCAAAAATAGGGCCGTTTCGCATGCGAAATGGCCCTATGGATTGATAGGAGGAAGAGAGGAATGGGCGAGTGGAGTGCCGGCGCCGCGCTGCGGTTCGGCGGCTATACCTGGCGCGTTCTTGGCATAAAAAACGAGGCTGCTCTGATCATAACCGAGGAGATCATAGAGCAGCGCGCTTATCACGACGCTTATAATGAAATCACATGGGCCGGCTGCGAGCTGAGGAAGTACCTGAACGGCGAGTTCTACGACCGATTCAGCGCTGCCGATCGGTCAAGAATCCTGCGGGTGACGAATCAAAACCCCGGGAACCCCTGGTATGGCACTCAAGGCGGTGAAGACACGCTAGACAGCGTCTTTGTGTTAAGCCTTGAGGAAGCGGTATGCGAAT
>JAITTC010000258.1 GCA_031287285.1 Christensenellaceae bacterium | reverse complement strand
TTAGACCTAAGCCGCATCGAATCCGGCGCCTTCCCGCTCAATGTGGTGGATTTTGAGCTCAACGAACTGCTTCGGCGCGTGCTCATCAAGTTCGACGGCCGCCTCGAAGAAAAGAACATGAAGGTGGAGCTCGATTTTTGCGAGGATCCTCTGCGCGTGCGGGCCGATATCGACCGGATCGAACAGGTTCTATCAAACCTCATCGATAACGCCCTCAAATATTGCGGCCAATACGGCTTGCTGCGTGTCGAAACCCGTGCCCTTGGCAAGAAGGTCGAGTGCGTCGTTTCAGACGACGGCGCAGGCATCGCAGAAAGCGACCTGCCGCATATCTTTGACCGCTTCTATAAGGCCGATAAGGCGCATACGGCTGGACTCGGCACGGGCCTTGGGCTCTCGATCGTGAAGAAGATCATCGAGCAGCACGGTGAAAGCGTCGCCGCGGAATCGCAGGAAGGGGAGGGGGCGACCTTCCGCTTTACGCTTGAGAGAGCGCAGGCGCTTCCGTCAAAAAAAAGCGAGGAATTTCCATAAAAATTCATGCCTAGTTCATGGCTTTGATAAAAACGCGGTTTATACTGAAGCCAGAAGCAAGAGGGAAGAAGCATTCACCTTTACGAAGGAGGAATTTTGAATGAGCATGTATGACCACGACGATTATCGCGATGAAGACTATCGCAGGCCCCGCAGGCCGCAGGGGCCGAATCCCTGGGCCGTCATCTCGGTGGCGCTGGTGCTGCTGATCCTTGGCGGAATGCTCGCCGCAGTGCTGCTAAACACCGGCGGCGCGGCAAATGGCGGGCTTAGCCCGACTGCGCCCGCTGCAAGCGCCCCTGCCGCCACGGCCACGCCAAAGCCGCAGCGGCCAACGACCGACACATC
Source organism: Christensenellaceae bacterium (assembly GCA_031287285.1). Classification (GTDB taxonomy): domain Bacteria; phylum Bacillota; class Clostridia; order Christensenellales; family UBA1750; genus JAITGM01. The sequence continues at coordinate 2,651 of JAITTC010000258.1, read as the reverse complement.
CACAGTCCCAGAGTTTTCGTCCTACATCGCGGACCTGGTCGAAGGGGTGGCCGATTCGGTCGTCGGCATTTCAAACTACACCCAGGCGCGGTATTTTGACGGTGAAACCGAGTTCGTGCAAGGCTCCGGCTCCGGCGTCATCATCAGCTCCGATGGCTACATCGTCACCAACTATCATGTGGTGGAAGGCGCGGTTCGCGTCACCGTTTTGATGAACGAAAACGAGGAAGTCGACGCGGAGCTCATCGGCTATGATTCCGTCATGGATATCGCCCTGTTAAAAATCGAAAAAACCGGCCTGATCGCGGCGCCCCTCGGCGATTCAGACGCGGTGCGCACGGGCGAATTCGTGCTGACCATCGGCAGCCCCTTGGGCCATGAGCTGGCAGGCACCGTGACCTTCGGCACCGTGAGCGCCGCCAGCCGCCAAATCGCGGTGGAAGAAGGCTACTCGGTCAGCATGATCCAAACCGATGCGGCCATCAACCCGGGCAATTCCGGCGGCGCGCTGCTGAACATGAACGGCGAGGTCATCGGCATCAACACCAGGAAGAACAGCGGCATTACCTCCTCCGGCGCGGTGATCGAAGGCCTTGGGTTCGCCATCCCGATCAACGAGGCAAAGCCCTTGCTCGATGAATTGATGCTCACCGGCACGGTCAAGCGCCCGGCGCTTGGCATCACCGGCTCGCTGAACCCCTACCGCAGCCAGAACGGCACCATCGTCTACGGCATGGAAGTGACCGATTTCAGCGAAAACAGCAAGGCCCCGGAAGCCGGCATGGAAGTGGGCGACATCATCATTTCAGTCGACGGGCAGGAAATCACCTCCTCGCGCAACTCCCTACTGCATATTCTCTATTCTAAGCAGCCCGGCGACGTCGTCGAAGTCGTGGTGCAGCGCGGCTCGCAGAAGGTTACGCTGAAGGTCGAGCTGACCGAAACCGAAATCGGCTAAGCGCATCTCCCGGTGGTTTTTGATCAAAAGCGGGCCATTTTGGCCCGCTTTTGGGTTTGTGCCCCCTTTTTTTCGCATATATATGCCAGGGGTAGGGTGGAGGGGGCAAAGGGATGGAAAAGCTCTTCGTTTGGGGGATCGTTTTGGCGGCACTGGTCGCTCTCTTCACGGGCAGCGCGGAAGAAACCGGCGCCGCGCTGCTGCAAAGCGGGCAGGCGGCCGTGGCGCTGGGGCTTTCGCTGGCCGGGGCGTACTGCCTTTGGTGCGGCGTTTTAAAGGTCATGGAGCTTTCTGGTCTGACGGCGAGAGTGGCGCGGCTTTTTCGCCCGATCTTGCGGCTTTTGATGCCCGGAATCGAGAGCAACGCGGAGGCTTCCGAGGCGGTGAGCCTAAACTTTGCCGCAAACCTTCTGGGCATGGGCAACGCGGCCACGCCGGCGGGCCTTCGGGCGATGAAGGCGATGCAAGAACTGGCCGGCGGAGCGAAACTGCCTACGGACGCCATGTGCATGTTTTTAATCGTGAACAGTTCAAGCCTGCAGCTCGTCCCCACCACATTAATCTCGCTGCGAGCCGCCGCGGGCTCAGCAAGCCCGGGGGATATCCTGCTGCCCTCGATCCTCAGCACGCTTTGCACCAGCCTTTTGGCGGTTGGTTTAACGCTTTTGGTTCAGCGGATGGGGAAAAGGGGTGAAAAGGGGCGCGCGGAATGATCGTGCTGCTGCTGACCGCCTGCGCCTTTTGCTATGCCGCGTTTTCGGGCAAACCGGTCTATTCCGCCTTCGTGGATGGCGCGATGGACGGCCTGAAAACAGCCGCAAGGGCCGTTCCTTATGTGGCCGCTGCGCTCTTGCTGGTCGGCGCCCTGCGCGCCTGCGGCGCGCTTTCGGCCTTCGGGGCGCTGCTTTCGCCCATTGCGGGCCTTTTAGGCATCCCAGAAGAGCTGCTGCCGCTTCTGATGCTGCGGCCGCTTTCGGGCTCCGCCGCGCTGGCCGAGCTCGATTTGCTGATCTCTGAATTCGGCCCCGATTCCTACATCGCGCGCACGGCTTGCGCGATGATGGGCTCGTCGGAAACCGTTTTGTATACCATCGCATTGTATTTAGGCTCTATTCAGGTCAGGCGCAGCCGGTATATCTTGCCTATTGGGCTGATTACCGGCCTATTTAGCGCGGTTTTTGCTGCATTTTTTTGTAGATTTACTTAAAAGGGACGCAAAGAACTTGCATGCACGTGATTTTGTGCTATACTTTTAAACAGCATAGAGTCGCTTTTTGAAAAAACAGACCATGGTCGTTTTACTAAAGGGCGCAAAATCACCCCAGGCCCTAGGGAGGCAAAAGATGTCTATCGATGTATACGCGACGGCTCGAGCGATCGAGAAGGATCTCAAAGAGCACCTGGTCATCGTGGTGGATGTGCTTCGCGCAAGCTCCGTGATGATTACAGCGATCGAAAACGGCTGCAAGAGCCTGATTCCCGTGCTCGAGGCGGAAGACGCCGTGGCGGTCGCGCGCCGCTTTGGCAACGAAAAGGTTCTGCTCTGCGGCGAAAGGAACGGCGCCATGATCGATGGCTTCAACCTTTCGAATTCGCCGAGGGAGTTCACGGGCGACAATGTTTCGGGCCGCATGCTGGTGATGACCACCACAAACGGCACGAGGGCGATCCTCGAAACCGGGGCGTGCAAAAA
>JAITTC010000199.1 GCA_031287285.1 Christensenellaceae bacterium | reverse complement strand
AGATAGGCCTCGTGGATGCGCAGAACCCCCTCCGCATCCTCGATGTTGGCCCGCTCGCAGGGGCTTGACGGCCCCTGGTAAAAGGTCCCCATCGCCCCGTCAAAGAGCAGCTTGCCCCTCGCCAAAACCTCGCGCGCGGTCATGCCCCGGCCTCCGCGCCCTGAAAGAAGCGCCTGGCGATATCGGCCGACTGCTTGGCGTCCCTCGCGTAAAAGTCCGCGCCGATCTCGCGCGCATAGTCAGCGGTGAGCACCGCGCCGCCCACCATGGTCTTGCAGGGATGGCCGCTTTCTTTCAGCGCGCGAATCGTGGCTTCCATCGAGGGCAGCGTCGTGGTCATCAGGGCGCTAAGGCCGATCAGCGCGATCTTTTCGCGCATGGCGGTTTCAACCACCAGGGAGGGCTCCACATCGCGGCCCAGATCGAAGACCTCAAAGCCGTAGTTTTCGAGCACGACCTTGACGATGTTCTTGCCGATGTCGTGAATATCGCCCTTGACGGTGGCGAGCAAGATCTTGCCCTTCGAAAGCCGCGTTTCGCCGCTCTTTGAAAGTGCGCGGCGAATCTCTGCAAAGGCGCCCTCGGCAGCCGAGGCTGCGGCGATGAGCTGGGGCAGGAAGAGCTTGCCCCTTTCGTATTTCTGGCCCACGATATCAAGGGCCGGAATGAGCGCCGTCTCGACGATCTCAAGGGGAGGGAGCTCTTCGAGCAGGCCCTTGGCCTGCCTGGCGCATTCCTCTTTAAGGCCTGCCTCCACGGCTGCGATGAGCCCGCCCGGGCTGATCGCCTGCGAAAGGGGCGGCGCGGCCCTTTCCTGACTTCTGCCAGAAACCCGGGCGATGTAGCGCTCGGCGCGCTTATCCCCGCCGGCCAGCAGATTATAGGCGCTCACGGCGTCGACCATCGAGCGCACGCCCGGGTTGAGGATGGGCAGGGTCAGCCCCGCCTGCATGGCCATGGCCAAAAAGTTCTGGTTCACGATCTCGCGGGCCGGCAGGCCAAACGAGATGTTCGAAACGCCTAAAACCGTTTGCAGCCCAAGCTCGCGCCGCACGAAGGAAAGCGCCTTGAGCGTTTCGGTTGCCTGCTCTGGCTGGGCCGAAACGGTCAGGGTCAGGCAGTCGATAAAAACCTTCTCTTTGGGGATGCCGGCCGCGATGGCCGCGCTTAGAATGCGCTCTGCGATTGCGATGCGGCCTTCCGCGTCCTTTGGGATGCCGCCTTCGTCGAGCGTCAGGCCAAGCACACAGGCGCCGTATTTTTTGGCCAGCGGCAGGATCGCTTGCAGGGATTCCGCCTTGCCGTTGACCGAATTGACGATGCCAAGGCCATGGAAGGCCCGAAGGCCTGCCTCGATGGCCTCCGGGTCTGAAGAATCGATCTGCAGGGGCAGATCGCTGACCCCCTGCAGCTCCTCGACGACCTTTTTCATGGTCGCAGGCTCGTGAAGCCCCGGCAGGCCGACGTTTATATCTAAAATCTCGGCGCCCGCCTGCTGCTGCTCGATGGCCAGCGAGAGGATGTAGCCCACATCGCCCTTTTTCAGCGCCTGCTGCATGGGCTTGCGGCCCGTTGGGTTGATTCGCTCGCCAATCACGTGCGCGTGGCCGCAAAGGCAGAGGGCGCGCGAGGGCGAGCAGAGTAAAAGCGGGGGCTGAAGTTCCCTGATCGCCGGAATTTCCCCATCCAAGGCCTTTTTCATCGCCGAGATGAACGATGGCTCGGTGCCGCAGCAGCCGCCATAGAGCTTGACGCCAAGCGCGGCAAAGCCCTGCATGGCTGCCGCAAATTCCTCGGCGCTCAGGTCGTAGCCGCTGCCGTCTGGCCTTGGCAGGCCGGCGTTGGCCTTCACCGCCAGCGGCAGGGTCGTGTTTTGGGCGATTTTTTCAACGATTGGAACGAGCTGCCTTGGGCCCAGCGAGCAGTTCACGCCGATCGCATCCGCCCCAAGGCCGGTTAAAACCTGCGCCATGCTCTCGGGCAGCACGCCCTGGAAGCTCCGGCCGCTTTCGTCAAAGCTCATGGTGACGAGGATGGGCAGGGCCGTGTTCTCTTTCACGGCCAGAAGGGCGGCGCGCGCCTCGCCAAGGTCGGTCAGCGTTTCGGCCGCGACCAGATCGACCCCGGCTCGTTCGCCTTCAAGAGCGAGCTCCTTAAAGAGCTCGTAGGCCTCGTCAAAGCGCAGGGAGCCGCTGGGGTATAAAAGCTCGCCGATCGGCCCCAGATCCAGGGCGACGAGCGCGCCCGAGCCGCTCGCCGCTCGCTTTGCGATGGAAACCGCTGCCTGCAGAACCTCTTCCACCGTGTGCCCGCTGCCCCGAAGCTTGCGGGCGTTGAGGCCGAAGGTGTTCGTATAGATGATTTCGGCCCCGGCGCGGATATAGCCCCGGTGCACTTCCTCGACGAGTTCCGGGCGCGTCAGGTTCAAAAGCTCGGGCAGCTCGCCGAGCTTCAAGCCCCTCTGCTGGAGCATCGTGCCCATCGAGCCATCCAAAAAGACCTTATCTTGTTTGAGGATCCGGGCAAAGCGGCTCATGGCTGGTTCCCCCTTCTGTAGGCGCAGTCGCGGGCCGCGCAGCTCCCGCAGCCCCTTTCGCCCTCTCTTCCTTCGCGGCCCCCAATGCCGATGATGGCCGAAACCGATTTTTGCGGCGTCACCAGCAGGCTCTCGCCCAGGCTCACCCCGATGCGGCGGTAGGCGTTGAGCGCCGCGAGCAGCTCCCTTTGGGTTTCAAGGGGCAAATCGCCGTAGCCCGGGCTGAAGCGCATCGTGAGGGCGCAGGGCGCGAATTCCCGCCGAATTTCCTCTTCCAGCTCATCTGCTGCCCGCTCCACGGCGGCGGTCAGGCAGGCGTCGGCCGCGAGGGCGGTGAATAGATCGCGAACCTGGGCCCTGCGAAGAATCGCGTCCGCCTCGGGGCCCAAGGTAACGGCCAAGAGCACCGCGCGCCCGCAGCCCTCCAAAAGGGCCGCGATATTTTGCCCTTTTAGCCATACGGCGCTGCCCCTTAGGGCGATTCCGCCCTCGACCCGCTCGATTTCAAAGGCGCGGTAGACGGCTTTTGGCTCAAGGCGCGGGGAAATCTCGCTTATTTGGGCGCGCAGAGCAGAAAGAGCATGGGCGTCCGGCGCCATGCGGTAGCCCATATAGCGCAGGGCCTCGGTTTCGTCGATGAAAACGGCCACTTCAGGCGCCCCTCCCCCGATGATTTTGCAGCTAGTATACCATATTTGCGCCGCGAAACCGCGTTAATTTTCCTGCCGGGAACGCATAGGGCGGCGCATGGTTTTCTCCGCAGGTGGGCATTGCCCAAAGGAGCTTGCCAAAGGCCCCGGCCACGTTCGGCTTCCCAAGGCTCCCCCATGCAAAATTCCCTGCCGCCGCCTTGACAGCACCTTAAAGATATGATATTCTCTTTTTGCCCTTTAAGGGGCGCTATGGTCTGTTGGCTCAGTTGGTAGAGCACATCGTTCACATCGATGGGGTCACTGGTTCGAGTCCAGTACAGACCACCATGCCGGAGCAAACTTCGCTTTGCTCCCTTTTTTTGCGCAAAAAACCTCGCAGGCTTGATGGCCCTTGCGCAAAAGGCCGCGCCCTCATCGGTGAATCAGGAACGACACCGCGGCCTTTGGACGCTTTAGATAGGAGGGTTGCAGATTGAGTGGGCAGCGCCGCCTTAACGCCGATTTGCCACGGCGCGCGGCCCATTCCGGCGCAGTGGCCTTCCATTCTTAGCGAAACCGCCGCCTTAAAAATCTAAAAGGCCGCGGTTTTGCGTTATTTCGTTTTCTTGCTGCCGTCGTTGGCCGAAGAGTCCGTGAGACGATTCCTATTGTGGGTTTTGCCGTCGCTGTTTTCAGCGCCGCTCCTACGCGGCCGTTTTTCGCGCTAAGAAGGGGATTACGGTTAGGCCTATCCCCGTTTTCGCAAAAACAGTCTATATACGGGCCGCTTTAAGGCCCGCTCAGGGCGCAGCGACGATGCTTCCCGCAACCCTTTACGGGGTTCCATGCCTTTTAAGGGCCCTCTTTCGTTTATCGCGGGCTTGCCGCCCCTTATCGCCCTGTTTTCGGGGGATATCCTAAGGCCGCGCGAAGCCAGACATGCCCGTGGGGCTTCCGCCGACTAAACATCCGCAATTCGGGAATGCGAGCCGCTCGTTTTGCGCCATGGGCAGCAGACTGCCCTCCCCCTTTTTTAATCCAGCTCAGCCGCTCGACCTCCAGGCGGCGGCCACCTTGCGCGGCGAACCCGCCCCGCCTATTCTATCAAAACACAGCGCGGCCGCCATCCAATTGACGGTCGCGCCGCTTCGCTCTTACAGGGTCGCTCCATCGCTAGTCCGGGAAGCCGTCTCCGTCGCTATCGTGCCAGTCGTGCTCCCTCGCGGCGCCATAGAGCTCGCGGCCCATCAGGCCGCGCTTGGCGCGCTCTTCCTCGATCAGTT
>JAITTC010000176.1 GCA_031287285.1 Christensenellaceae bacterium | reverse complement strand
TTCCTTGTCGGCCTCCAGAAGGAGCTTTAAGATATTCTCGGTCTTGCCGCTTTCCGCATTGATGTAGATGAGAAAGGTTTCGCCGCCCCTGCTGCCCCTGACTTCATAGCAGAACTTCTCGCCGGCGGCGCTCGGAATCAGCGCCAGGCGAACATTTTCAACCTCGATTTCGCCGGCCAGCGCGGCTGCCTCCCCCTGGCTGACGGCAGCCGCCGGCAGCTGCCGCGCTTCGTGGTTCCGCCAGTAATTCCCGGCCTCAAAGCCGATCACCTTCCCGCTTTCCATCGAAACCTGCAGCTTGATGAGATCCGGATAGAGCCGGATTCCATCTTCCAGCGCGCAGAAGTTAAAGACGATCATCCCGGAATACATTTGCCAGTAACCGGCCTCCATGGGCCAAAGGCCGCGCTCGCGCAAGAAGCTTTCGGCCGCCTGCTGGCATTCCTGCGCGCTCAGGTTCGCAGCGCCGGGCGAGGATTCTGGGCTCATCCATAGAACCTTGCCGCCCTGTTTGCTGATCTGCAGGCTGAGCTTGCCCGAATCCGTGGTTTCAGCCTCCACGGTGAAGGCCGGAATCTCGCCCTCCTGCGCGCTTTCGGCGATCGCAAGCGAGCTGATTCGCTCGGGCCCGATGAAGCCCTGCGCCACCGAGAGGGCGATTTCCTCGTTAATCTGCTCTTCGCCCAGGTTTTTGGGCTCGCCGGCCGCAGCTTCCGAGAAGGGGCCGTCGTAGATCAGCATCGGGATCTCGCCCTGCACCTGGCTTAAGTCAAGCAGGGGCACCGTTTCCGGCAGGCTGATCTTGCCCGCGAAGTCGAGCCGCAAAAGCCCGGAAGGATCGACGCTTTGCGCCATGGCGTTCAGCTCCGCCTGCCTGCCGAGCAGGCTTTGCAGCCCCTGGCGCTCCTCTTGCGAAAGGGCTCTGCCTTCCTCCGCCCCCCTTTGGGCCAGCACGCCGCAGTAATCCCCAAGGCGCGTAACGAAGCCCATCAGCTTTTCGCTGCTCTCGTCCACCGGCAGGCCCGAGAGGGCGTCCGCGCCGTTTTCCGCCAGCTTTGCCACCCTCGTGAGCAGAAGCACCTCCTGCTCGGGGGCGGAAGACGCTAGGAGCTTCGATAGATTGACCTCGATTTCATCCATCGAGCCCACGAAGGAATAGTACGAGCGCCGGAACATGCTCTCGAGCACGCGCTGCTGCCTGAAGCGCGCGACCTGCCCGATCACGCCCCAGCAAAGGCTTGCGATGAAAAGCAGCGAAAGCGCTGCGATCAGCCAGTTGGTTGCCTTTCTCAAAATCCCGCCCCCTTAAACCGCAAAGCGGTGCTTGCCGATGACCGTGATCACCCTGCGCGACCAGATCCACGAGGACGTGGACTTGGCAGGATTATAGTAATACAGCGCGCCGCCCGAAGGATCCCAGCCGTTGAGCGCGTCTTGCGCTGCGCGCAGCGCGGTTTCGTTCGGGCTTAGGTTGATCTGCCCGTCATAGACCACATCAAAGGCGCCGCTTTGGTAGATCACACCAGAAACGCTGTTAGGGAAGGAGGCGCTGCGCACGCGGTTGAGCACCACCGCGGCCACCGCGACCTGCCCCGCGTAGGATTCACCCCGCGCCTCCGCATAGACCAGCCTTGCCAAAAGGTTTAGGCTCTGCGAATACGAGCCGCTGCCCCCGCGCGAGCTCGAAGAGCTGGTGCCGAGATTCACCCCCAGCGCGGCCAAGGTCGCGTCGCCGACCACGCCGTCTGCCTTCAGCCCGTTCTTCTTTTGGAAGTAGACCACCGCGTCATAGGTGGCCTGGCCAAAAACGCCGTCTACGGCGCCCTTTAAGTAGCCGTATTGCACCAGCTTCTGCTGCACCTTGCGCACGTTTTCGCCGCTCATTCCCCAATAGACGGTCGCCGCCTGCGCCTGCCCAAGCAGCAGCACAAGCCCCAGCAGCAAAGCGCTCACCCTGCGTAAAATCCCCTTCATGGCGCTGTTTCCCTCCCTTTTTCGTCCCATTTTTGCTTGCATTTCTTAAACCAGCCGGCGATGGCGGACTCAAAGCGCACCGCATCCGGCTCCACCGCTTCCTCGCCCACAAAGCAGAGCGGCGGGTACATCACGCACCACCAATTCCGGCCCTTCCCCTCGCCCAAAACGATGCGCAGCGCCCGGTATTCCCCCGCGGGCACCAGATGCCCGGCATAGGTTTTGTCGGGGAAGGGGAAGGTTCCGATGGCCGCGCTGATCTCCCCTTCAAAGCCGCGCTCCAGCGCCGCTGCCCTTGCCGCGCCGAGCGCCAAATCGAGGTTTTGAAGCGCCAGCGTCTCAGCCTCCCCCTCGCTCTTTGCGGCGCTCAGCATGGGCGATAGCGCTTCCAAAACCCGATCGCGGACGTAGAGCTTGGTTTCTTGGGCATAGGGGCTGTCGTCGTTGGCCAGGATGTGCAGCCGCAGAAGATCCCCCTTTTCAATCGCCGCGGCCAGGGCGGTCTTATGCCCTGCCCCCAGGTAATACAGCGCCAGCGAAAGCAGCGAAAACGCCAGAAACACGAGCAAAGCGCGCAGCAGCAGGCGGCGCCCCAGGGGCTGCTGCGCGAACGCCCAAAGACTTCGTCGCATGGACTCACCTCTTTCTATAGTCACAGTGTTGGCAAGGCCGCCCATTTTTATGCGATGAAAAGGGCCATTTCAAAAAAGAATTCCCCGCGCCTGCCCTTCCCTTTAGAAGAAAAGGGCGCAAAAAAAGGCCCCGCGCCGGTTTCCCGGCGCGAGGCTCTTAAATCCTTGGGCGCCCAGCCTTATGAATACAGCGGGAAGCGCTCACAGAGCTTCAGCACTTCGGCCTTCACGGGCTCGATGGCGCTGTCGCCCTCCTTGGCCAGGCGCGCGATCAGCCTGCCGATCGCGCGCATCTCGTCTTCGCCCATGCCGCGGCTTGTCACGGCGGGCGTGCCGATGCGAACGCCCGAGGTCACGAAGGGGGACTGGGTTTCAAAGGGGATGGTGTTCTTGTTGACGGTGATGTGCGCGGCGTCGAGCCTGCGCTCCAGGTCCTTGCCGGTCACGCCCAGGGCGCTTAGGTCCACCAGCATCAGGTGGTTGTCGGTTCCGCCGGAAACGAGGCGCAGCCCGCCGAGAACGAGCTCCTTGGCCAGCGCCTGCGCGTTTTTGATGGTTTGCTCCTGGTAATCGCGGAAGGCTGGCTCCAAGGCCTCCTTAAAGCAGATCGCCTTCGCGGCGATGACGTGCATGAGCGGCCCGCCCTGGGTGCCCGGGAAGATGCCGGAATCGATCTTCTTGGCGTATTCCTTCTTGCACAGGATCATACCGCCGCGCGGGCCGCGAAGGGTCTTGTGCGTGGTGGTGGTCACGACATCGGCATAGGGAACGGGGTTTGGATGAAGCCCGGCGGCCACGAGGCCCGCGATGTGGGCCATGTCAACCATAAACTGGCAGCCCGCCTCCTTGGCGATGGCCGAGAGCCTCTCAAAATCGATGATCCTCGGGTAGGCCGAAGCGCCCGCCAAGAGCAGCTTGGGCCTATGCTCGAGCGCCAGGCGGCGCAGCTCGTCGTAGTCGATGGTTTCGTCCTTTTCGCTCACGCCGTAGGGCACGATGTGAAAGTACTTGCCCGAGAGGTTCACCGGGCTGCCGTGCGTTAAATGCCCGCCATGCGAAAGATTCATGCCCAAAATCGTATCGCCAGGCTGCAAAAGCGCGAAATACACCGCGATATTGGCCTGCGCGCCGGAGTGCGGCTGCACGTTTGCGTGCTCCGCGCCAAAGAGCGCCTTGGCGCGCTCGCGGGCCAGCTCCTCGACGATGTCGACATACTCGCAGCCGCCATAATAGCGCTTGCCGGGGTAGCCCTCTGCGTACTTATTCGTAAGGTGGCTGCCCATCGCCGCCATCACGGCTGGGGACACGAAGTTTTCAGAGGCGATCAGCTCGATGTGATCCCTCTGGCGGCCGAGCTCCTTTTCCATGGCGGCCGCGATTTCCTGGTCTGCCTGCGCCACCAGCTCCAAATCCAACATCCCTTAAAAACCCCTTTCAAACATTGAACTTCTTTAGGCCTCTTCAGCCTCTTTACGCGCTCGCGAGCGCTTTTTTGAGCGCCTTGGCGAGCTGATCCGGGCAGGAGGTGCCGTTCCTGCACTGAATGCCCTCGACCAGCCCGATGACCTCCTCGGGCCTTCTGCCGATGGCGAGCTTGGCCACGCCCTGGGTATTGCCCATGCAGCCGCCCGTGAATTGCAGCTTCGTGATGAGGCCGCCTTCGATCTCCAGATCCACGGCGGAGGCGCAGGTGCCGCTAAGCTTATAGATTGCCATGCCTTGATTCCCCCTTTTTTGCGTTTTTAGTCGCCCTTATTCAAAAAGTCGCGGATGACTCCTAAGGCCTTGCCCTCGTCATAGCTCTTAAGCCGCCCCTGGGCAAAATCCGCCCGGCCGCCGCCCTTGCCGCCAAAAGCTGCCGAAAAGGCCGAAAAAAGCTCCGCCATGCTCCGCCCGCCCGCCCCAGAGCGCGCCAGAGCGGCGGTCACGCCGCCTTCCTGCCTCGAAAACAGGCAGGCGATCGAGGCGCCGCCCGGAAGGGCAGCAGCAGCCTCCTGCAGGGGCCTTGGCTCAAGCCCCTCAAAGCCCGCCAGCAAAACCGTTTCCCCGGCGATTTCAAGGGGCGCCTTTTGCCGCAGGGCAAGAAGGGCGCTCTGGGTTTTTTCGCGGTTAAGCTCGCGCGCAAGCTCCTTTTGCTCGCCCTGCAGCCTTTGCACCATGGCAAAAAGGCTGCCGACCGGGCACGAAAGAGCGGCTGCTGCGGCCGTCGCCTCGCGCACGCAAAGCTTGGCCCTTTGCAGGGCGCGATCCCCGGCCAAAAAGAACACCCGCAGGTTGCCGTGGCTTGCCTGACTCCTAAGCGCCAAAACCAGCCTCGCCTGCCCGGTCGAGGGCAGGTGCGTGCCGCAGCAGGCCACCGCCTCCGGCCCGATCTGCACCACGCGCAGGTTCTCGTGCGCGTCAGGCTCCTTGCGAAGGGGCAGTTTTTTCAGCTCCTCGGGTGTGGGGAAGAACTGCCGCACGGGCAAGTCGGCGTAAATCAGGTCGTTTGCCAGGATTTCGGCCAATGAAAGGGCTTGCTCGGGCAGGGGGCCGCCATCCAGCCGCAAATCGACATAAGCATCCTCCGCGCCGATGTGCAGGCCCAGCGAATGCGCGCCAAACAGCGCATAAAAGGCGTGCGAAAGCAGATGCTGGCCCGTGTGCTGCTGCATATGGTCGGCCCTGCGCCCCCAGTCGATCTCGCCCCGCGCGGGGCCTTGC
>JAITTC010000165.1 GCA_031287285.1 Christensenellaceae bacterium | reverse complement strand
CCCGGCCACGTCAGCCACATGCGCGGCAGGTTCGCTTAGGTAAATCGTTCCGCCAAGCTCCTTGCCGTCGCGGGTAAAAAGGCGGCAATTCTCGTTTTCAACGCTGTTCCAGGCATAGCCCCCAACCTGCGTGAGCCGAATATGGCCATTTGCCTTCACCGAGCGCACCATGGCGCCCAGGGTATCGACATGGGCGGCCAGGATGAGGGGCGCCCCGCTGCCGCCGAGCGCGCAAAGAACGCTGCCCTTGTTGGTTTGGCTCGGCGCAAAGCCCATCGCCCCAAGCTCATCGCAGATCTGCGCGCGAATCGCCCCCGTAAAGCCCGAAGGGCTCGGGATGTTCACAAGCTGCAGGCACTTCTCGCCCAGCCAGGCCTTCCAATCCATCGCGTTTTCCTCCTTGATAAAAGTCAAAAGCGCCGCCCAAAGGGTCGACGCTTCAGCATTTTCGCCTGAACGGCCTTCGCTTACTCAGCTTCGGCCACCTGAACGGCCTGCCTGCCGTCGTAATAGCCGCACTTCTTGCAAACGCGGTGCGAAAGCTTCGGGCTCTTGCACTGCGGGCATTCCACAACGCTGGGCACGGAAAGCTTCCAGTTCGCCCTGCGCGTGTGCTTGCGCTGCTTGGATATTTTCCCCTTTGGCACTGCCATTTTCAACACACCTCCGATCGTTTCGGTTTAAACCCTCGGCCGCATGGGCCTTACGGGCTCATTGCTCGTCTTTAAACAGATTTCGAAGCGCCGCGAACGGCGAATCCGCCCTCATTTGGTCGCAGTCACAGGGCTCCCGGTTGCGATCCTTGCCGCAAACGGGGCAAAGACCCTTGCAATCCCCCTTGCAGAGGATCTGCATCGGCAGGTTCATGAAGAGATTCGCCAGCACCATTTCATCGATATCCGCCTTGGCGCCTTCGAACAGGAAGGCGTCCGGGTGCTCCTCGCTGGGCTGCCGGGTAAAGACCTCGGCAAAGGGAATCCGAAGGGCGATTTTCGCCGTTTGCAGGCACCTGGCGCACGAGCCAAGCAGCAGCGCCTCGATTTGCCCTTCCACCGTAATATCCTCGCCGATGCCGGTCATGAACCCCCGCACTTTCACGGGGCCGTCGAAGGCAAGGGCGTCGCCAGAGAACTCAAAGGCAGCAAACTCGCCCTCCACTTCAAAGGGCAGCCGCTCGCCGGGGGTCTTCTGCGCCGCGCCCAGCGGCAGTTCCATCACGCTTCCTCACCTCACGTAACTGAATTCCTATTATAAGGGGGGCGCGCGCGTTTGTCAAACACAAAAACGCGCGCCTGGCCCCTTCTTCACCCGCCTGCCTTAGGCCTGGCAGAGGGCCTTCGTATCCCTGGCGATTGCGAGCTCCTCGTTCGTCGCCACGACGAGCGCCCTCACGGGGCTGCCTTCCTCGGTGATCTCGCCATTGCCGCGCGTCGCCTTGTTCTTCGCGGCATCCAGCTTCACGCCAAGCCCGCTCAGGCCAGAGAGCACCTTTTCGCGCACGCTCGCGTCGTTCTCGCCGATGCCGCCGGTGAAGACGATCGCGTCCGCGCCGTTCATCGCCGCCATGAAGGATCCGATATATTTGCGGATGCGATAGCACATCATATCGATGGCGAGCTTCGCGCGCTCGTTGCCGCTTTCCGCCGCCGCGCTGAGATCCCGCATGTCGCTCGTCACGCCGCTGACGCCCAAAAGGCCCGACTTTTTATTGAGGATGTCGGTCATTTCCTCGATGCTCAGCCCCTCGCGGCTCATGATGTATTGTAGCGCCGCGGGGTCTATATCGCCCGCCCTGGTGCCCATGATGAGGCCTTCGAGCGGCGTGATGCCCATCGAGGTATCGACGCACTTGCCATCCACCACGGCAGAAAGCGACGAGCCGTTGCCCAGATGGCAGACGATGATCTTCGAATGGCCGCCTTCGCCCTTCCCCAGGCGGCGCAGCGCCTCGCCGGAGACGAAGCGGTGCGAGGTGCCGTGGAAGCCATACCTGCGCAGCTTGTATTTTTCGTAATACGCATAGGGAACGCCATACATGAAGGCGTAATCCGGCATGGTCTGGTGAAAGGCGGTGTCGAATACGGCGATGTTGGGCTTGCCCGGCATCAGCTTTTCGCAGACCTCTATGCCCGCCAGGTTCGCCGGGTTGTGCAGGGGCCCGAGCACGAAGTTTTCGCGCACGGCCTGCTTGATGGGCTCGCTGACGATTTCCGACTTGGTAAAGTCGGCGCCGCCGTGGAGCACGCGGTGACCGATCGCGTCGATCTCATCCAGCGACCGGATCACGCCCTTTTCGGCGTCGGTCAGGGCCTTTACGACGTACTCCATCGCCGTGGTGTGGTCTGGAACGGGCAGGGCGTACTCGATCACGCCCCGGCCTGAGCTTTGCTTCACCAAGCCCTCGGGCAAGCCGATCTTTTCGGCCTGGCCCTTGGCAATCACGCTTTCGGTATCCATATCGAAGAGCTGATATTTCAGCGAGGAGCTGCCCGCGTTGATGACCAAGATCTTCATGGGAATTCGCCTCCAAACAAGCTTTGTTTTTGCCTTTTTTGCTGGTTTACTGCGCCTGCACGGCGGTCAGCGCGCAGAGGGAAACGATGTCTTCGACCGAGCAGCCGCGCGACAGGTCGTTGACCGGCCTGGCAAGGCCCTGCATCACCGGGCCGATGGCCTCGGCCCCGGCCAGGCGCTGCAC